>DATMJU010000509.1:0-21006 GCA_035553795.1 Vicinamibacterales bacterium | reverse complement strand
CAAGAACAATCTCGGCAAGTACCCAACGACCGCAAAGGTCTTCCTCCCCAACGGCCAGCCAATCAAGGCCGGCGAGCTGTTCAAGAATCCTGACTACGCCACGACGCTACGCAAGCTGGTGGACGCCGAGAAGCAGGCGCTGGCGAAGAAGGCGACTCGATCGCAGGCGATCAAGGCGGCGTTCGATCGCTTCTACAAGGGCGACATCGCGCAGGAGTTCGAACGGTTCTTCAAGGAGAACGGCGGCTTGTTGACCGTGGCGGACCTTGCGGCGTACGAACCCCAGTGGACCGAGCCGCTGCGCACCGCGTATCGCGGCTACGACGTCTACAGCAATCCGTCCACCTCCCGCGGCGGCTTCGAAGTGCTGATGCAGGCGAACCTCGTCGAACGCTTCGACATGAAGGCGTTCGGTGCGGGTTCACCGCAGGCCACGCACGCGATGATCGAGGCGATCAAGGTCGCCAAGTCCGACATCTATCGATACGTCGCTGACCCGAAGTTCACGGTGATCCCGACCGCCGGCATGCTGTCGAAGCAGTACGCCTCGAGCCGCGGCGCGCTGATCGACATGACCAAGGCCGGCGCCTACCCGGAGCCCGGCGCGCCTGAAGGGCGTCCGTCCACATCCGCTCCGCAAGCTGGCGCAAAGGCCTTCCCTGAGAAGTACGACGGCGAACAGCACACCACGAGCTTTTCGATCGTCGACAGGTTCGGCAACGCCATCGGCGTTACGCCCACGCTCGGCGGCCTCTTCGGCAACAACGTCATCGTCGGCAACACGGGACTGCTGCTGAACAACGGCATGCGCCTCGGGTCGACGTCGCCGTATCCGACGGATCTCAACTACGTCGGCGCCGGAAAGATCCCGATCCTCAACAATTCACCGGTCGTGGTGCTGAAGGATGGCAAGGTTGCGTTCGTGTTCGGCACTCCTGGCGGAGAGACGATTGGCCAGACGCAGTTCCAGGTGCTCGTCAACCTGATCGACTTCCAGTTGCCGGTGCAACAGGCGATCGAAGCGCCGCGCTTCTCGCTCGACGCCGAGCCGAACTTCTACAAACCCGGTTCTGCCATCGAGGTCTCGATCGAAGGCCGCATGCCGGCGGCAACAATCGACGCGCTCAAGGCGATGGGACACAAGGTGCGAGTGCTGCCCGGCTGGGGCAGCATCGGACACATGCAGACGATCAAGATTGACCTGGTGACAGGGGCGATCACCGCGGGCGGCGACCCGCGCCGCACCGGCTACGCCATGGGGTATTAGTAGCAAGATGCAAGTAGCAAGATGCAAGACCCCGCAGGTTCTTCGTGCTACTTACTTGCTACTTGACGCCAGTGAACGTGAACTTCTGAGCGCGGAAGCCGGCCTCGCGCGGCTTCCCCGTAGACGGGTCTTTCACTTCAGGTCCCTGCGCTTCGGCGACGAAGATGTTGCCTGACGGGTCCACCGTCAGGTTGTGCGGCCGTCCGAGCTGACCGACGGCGACGCCGGGACCGCCAAACTCGCTCACCACTTCGAGATCGCTGCGCCGCAGCACGTTGATGACGTGCGATCCACCATCGGCGCTGTAGATGTAGGTCTGTGGGCCATCGTGCGAGATCGCCAGCGAGAACGTCGCCTCGTTGCCGCACGGCCGCTTCGGCGCCCACGTTGCCTTCTCTTGGGCACCGCAGCGCGGACGCAGGATCTTCTCCACCACGAACTCGCCGTTCTGCCGGAAGACCTGGATGCGATTGTTGGCCCGGTCGGCCACGTAGATCAGCCCGTCACGCGACCCGATGATGCCGTGCGGCACGCGCAGTTGTGTTGGGGGCGCTTCCGGAACGACCTCCGCTGCTCGTGCACCTTGCGCACCTTGCGCACCCGGCGCACCCGGCGCACCCGGCGGAGGATCTTCCGGTTTCTTGCCGTACGCCCCCCAATGCCGCAGGTACTTCCCGGTCGCGCCATCGAAGACGATGACACGCCGGTTACCGTAGCCATCCGCAACAAACACTTCGTTGTCTACTGGATCGACCCAGATCTCGGACGGCCGCCCCATCAACGACGTGTCGTTGCTGCCACCGGTCTTGTCGAACTGCCCGATCACCAGTGCCACCTGCCCGGTGCGCGTGAACTTCACGGTGAGGTTGCTCTCGCGCGCGTTGGTCCAGACGAAGCCGTTGTGATCCACGAACAGCCCGTGAATGGTGTTCCACTTCCCGTCTGGTCCACGCGCGTCCCACGACTGCAGGCGTTTCCCCTGCGGATCCCATTCGGAAATCGTCCCGCGACTCGAGGTCCAGACGTGTCCCTTCGCGTCGGCGAAGATTCCGATCACCTGCCCCCAGGTGAATCCGTCAGGCAGGGTCGGCCACTTCGGGTCCGCGGTGAACTGCGGAACACCTTTCAACGCCGGTGCCGTTCCCCCCTGGGCATCGTCGAAGAGCTCGCGTCCCGACAGGACGCCTGGCACCAGCAGACAGAGGGCAAGCAGCGCTGTGGTCGGTTTCATGAGTCGCATAGTATTACCGAATGCGCGTCCGATCGTTCAGCCACGTCGGCATTACCGTCAAGGACTTCAACGAGACGGTCCGGTTCTATTGGGACGTCTTTGGGCTCCCACTCGTGGGCGTGTCGAACGCGGACCCCACGAGGGTCAAATCGTTCTTCGGCGTTGACCACCCCGAAGCCAAGTGCCGGATCGGATGGATTCGCATTCCGGGCGGTGGTGTGATCGAAATCTTCGAATTCAGCCCGCAACTGCCCGCCGAAGACACCACGTGGAATCGCCCCGGCGTCACGCATTTCAGCCTGCGCGTGAGCAACATCCGGAAGTGGTACGACTACCTGAAGGCGAAGGGTGTCACGATCCTCGAAGAACCCCAGCGCTCACCGAATGGCGGCCAGGAGTTCTTCTTCATCAAGGACTGCAACGGGATCCTGATCGAGGTCATGGATCTTCGCGCGATGCACTATGTCCTGCAGTGGGGCGGCCCGCTTGGCGGATACCTGTTCCGCAAAGGCTGGTTCAAGAAGATGGACTACTCGAAATACTACGAGGCTCCGGCACGTGAAGGAACTGGAACGACAGGTTCGAGACCAGGCAGTAGCCGATGAAGTAATAGAAGCCTGGATGCACGCTGGCATTCAGGTTGTCGATCGCGTTACCCGCCATGAAGGCGATGAAGATGCCGACGGCAAACACGTCCGCCATCGCCCACTTGCTCACCGAGCGCACGAACTGGAAGAGGCGGTACTTGGTCACCGGATTCCTCGCCCGCAGGATCACCACCAGCAACGCCGCCTTGATGAACGGGACCACCACGCTGAACAGCAGGATGAGTCCGGCCACGAAGTAGTTCTGCGAGTCGTAGAGCCGCTTGATCGCCCGCAGGATGCTCTGCGTTTCACGGAAGATCTCCGTGGGCTTGTTGAAGATTGGAATCGACGCGGTGATGGTCATCGCGTCGCTGCGCAGGCCGGGAACAATCAGCGCCAGCGAGACGATGGTGAGGCCGACGGCAATCCAGTTTCGCGTGCTCATCGGTGCAATCTAACAGAATCGCGCGTCAGCCGACAGATTCTCCCGTCATCGCCTCCTCGCGGCGAATGCGCTTGAACCGGCCGCTGTGCAGAGGGTCGGCGGAAAGCACGACCCGTTGAGGCACTTTGTAGGCCTGCAGGTGCTGGCGGCAGAACTGGACCATCCGCTTGCGGAACTCCGGCGCCGTCTCTCCGGTCGACAGGTTCACCTTCGCCACAACGATGTGGCCGACGATGGCGTTGGGCTCCCCGAAGACCACGGCGTCGGTGACGCCGTCGAGACGCTGAAGAACGTCCTCGACCTCCGCCGGAAACACCTTCTCTCCGCCAACGTTGATGATGTCCGACTGCCGGCCGTGGATGCGAAGGAAGCCGTCCCGCTCCTCGACCACGTCGCCCGTCATGAACCACCCGTCCGACGTGAACGGACTCGGCGCGTTGAGATAGCCCAGCATCGCCGAATGCGATTTGATCTCCAGCAGGCCGTTGACGATCCGCGTCTCGACGCCCTCGCCGCCGACCTTGACCCACAGCGAATCAGACGACTCGGACTTCGACCGCAGGATGCCGACTTCGGACAAGCCGTATGTCTGGAGCAGCGTCGCGTTCGGGAACTTCTCGCGCAGGCGCGCGAGCGTGCCCTCGGGCATGACCTCGGTGCCGTAGGTAATGGTGTCGAGCGACGACAGGTTGAATCTGGACGGAGCGTCGCTCATCAACAGCAGGTTCAGGAACGTGGGCGACGTCGGCAATACCTGGACGCGATGCTGCTCGATCGCCTGGCAGACCCGCGCCGGCGATCGTTCCGGCACCGTGACGACCGTGCCGCCATTCGACAACACGTGCAACAGCGTGTTGACGCCGCCAATGTGATCGAACGAGAGAAACGCGATGGTGCGCTTTGCCTGCCGCAGCGTCTTGAACTTGTCGATCAGCCGATGCGCGTCGTGAAGGACGGCCTTGCTTCGCCCTGATGACCCGGAGGAGAACAACACGAGGCCGGGATGCCCGTCGCTGCGGACCTGCCGATACAGCGGATACGGGTCACCGCCTGCGAGGTTTGTGACGAGCGCAGTGTCATCCGGCTGCAGCGCGATGTTGACGGACGCGCGCGAGATCTCGAGGAACTCATCCCGCTTCTGCGCCGACGCGCTGGTCAGCGGAACCACGATGCACTCGTGTTCGATCAGCGCCAGCAGGGCAACGGTAGAAGAAGGCGAGAACTCCGCGGTCAGACTGACGATGCTGCCCCTGGGGATCTTCCGGTCCGCGATGTGCTCACGCCACTGATCGAGGGCGGCCAGCATCCACTCATACGACCAGGGAAGGTCCTGCCAGATCAAGGCGGGACGGTCACCGAATGCTGAGAAGCGATCGCGAAGAAACTGCAGGCCGCTCAACACACACCCCCAAGGAACACGGATTGCGCGGTTATGAAACCGCTTTCCTTCTTCAGGAAGAAATCAACGACATTGGCCACGTCCTCGAACGTGCCAAGCCGGGCGATGGCTTGGCGCTTCAAGAGGCTGTCGAGCTTCTCCGGCGGCACGGGGCGAATCAGGTCCGTCATGATCGGTCCGGGCCCGACGGCGTTGACCGTGATCCCGAACTCGGAAAACTCTCGCGCGAGGATCTGCGTCAGCGTCTGCACCGCGGATTTCGATGCCGCGTAGATTGCCTCGCCCTCGAGCTGCAGCGGGGCCGCTACGGAGATCATGTTGACGATGCGGCCGTAGGAGGACGTCCTCATGACCTTGACTGCTTCGCGGCACACCAGGAAGGTTCCCGCGACGTTGGTGTCCAGCACGGCGCGCACCGTGGACAGCGGCGTCAGCATCGCGTGGTTCATCGACGCAATGCCGGCGTTGTTGATCACGTGATCGAGGCGTCCGGCGTCACGCCGGATCTCGGAGATCATGCGGCGCACTTCCTTCTCGTCAGTGACGTCCAGGCAAAAGTGCTTGTAAGACGCGTGCGCGATGCCGCTGTCCTGGCGGCTGCAGCCATAGACGCGGTGACCCATCGCCAGGTAATGCTCAGCGAGCGACCGGCCAATGCCCTTGCGCGTGCCGGTGATCAGCGTGACTGGCTCAGACACTGGCGCCCCGCTCCTCGGCCACCAGCTTCGCCGCGAATGCGGCCAACGAACCCGCCGTGCGGAACGGACTCGACGATTGCGAGGCGGCCCGCGCGTCCGCAAGGGTCACGAGCGCGCCGAGGTGTTCTTCGATGCCCTGCTCCACCGCCAGCACCAGGCTGACGAGCGCGAGTGAGTCGAGGACGCCTTCGACGCCAAACAACGGCGCGTCGGCGCCAAGCGCAACATCGATCTGGCGTTCGGACACCTCGTTATGTTGCCGGCAGCATTCGAGGACGATGTCGAGGATCACGTGGGTGTCGGTCATGTTCAATCCACTTCGATAAGGGGGAGAGTCGTGGTCCGGTCGAGCGGCACCGTCATCGCCGCGACCGAGAAGCCGACGCCGAATCCGCAGAGCGCTGATCGGCCCAGGCGTTGCTCCGCGCACAGGCGGGGATACTCTCGCGCGAGCATCACGGGAATGGATGCCGGGCCGGCGTTGCCGACGTCCGCGCATGAGAACGGCGTCGAGCCGGCCGAGGAACCAAGCTTCCGCGCCAAGTAGTCGATCATGAAGCGATTGGCCTGGTGCAGTCCGTAGAAAGCGGGCTTTTCGTCGTTCCAGCCGGCCAGCGCGGTCGCCTCCGCGATCGTCTCTGGCACGTCGCGCAGCGCCATGTAGAGCACCGCGATACCGTCCATGAAGAGATTCTCAGCGCTGCGATAGTTGCCGTCTTCGCCGGCCTTCTCAACACCGGTTTCCGTCGAACGCGGCTGCCGCGCGCCACCCGCAGGAATGATCAGCGAGGTTGCGCCGGAGCCGTCCGTGCGAACCGAGTAGGTGTGTCTCGCATCGCCCTGCACCACCAGCGTCGCGCTGCCGGCATCACCAAACAGCATGCGCAGTGCGCGATCGCGCGAGTTCACCAACCGCGTCGTGGTATCACCGGCAAGCACGAGCACCGAGCGGCACATGCCCGACTGGATCAGCATGTCGGCCTGCAGCAATCCGTAGATGTACCCGGAGCAGCCGTAGTTGATATCGAAGGCGGCGACCTTCCTCGACAATCCCAGGCGATGCTGAATGACGGTGCTCGTCGCCGGCATGATGTAGTCGGAGGTTTGCGACACGAACACCACACCGTCGATCGCAGCAGTATCCACGTTCAGCGCCGACAGCAGCGGCGCGACTGCCGCGCAACACAGGTCCGCGGTCGTCGTGCCCTCGGGGGCGATTCGCACATGCGTGATGCCGGTGTTGCGGATGATGTTGGCGACGTCGCTCGCGCCCCATTGCGGCGCATAGTGGACCAGGTCGAGGGCCCGGCGCGGCACCGCCGCGGCGATTCCGGCAATCCGTGACGAGGAGAATGCGGCCTGCATCTAGCTCACACCCGCCAGCGCGCCAAAGCCCTGGACCTTCAGCAGTTGCACACGGTAGAGCAACGCCGCTTCCGACATCAGTACTCGCGCAATGTCTGCGACGCGCCGGTTCTCGGCTGCTTCGAGATAGGTGCCACGCGCCCACTCGTTGAATGCGCCCATCGCCGGGCCGCACCACACCTGGTAGTCCAGCACGCGATCGGCGGCGCCCTCGACCGCCCAGCGAGACGACTGGCCCATGTACCACTTGAACAGCAATGCCATCTTCACTTTCGGATCGTCGGCGGCGCGCGCCAGTTGATGCGGCTTGTGCGCCGACAGGTAGTCCTCGGTCATGCTCCAGATGCGATCGAGCGAGTCTTTGAACACCTGTTGCTCGAGCTGCTGTCGCACCGGCTGCGGAATCGCTTCCAGGCTGTCGTAGCGCTGGTAGCACTCGAACAGCTTCTGCGCGCGCATCGGGAACAGCGAACCCTTCTTCAACACCTGCACGCGCACGCCCTGCTCGAACATGTCGCTCTCCGGTGCCATCGCCACTTCGGTCATGGCCGCCTCGACCAGCAGCCTTTTGACGACCGCCGATGTACCGGCTTCCACGCACGACTGATTGATCGAGCCGGTGACGACGTAGTCCGCGCCCAGGGTAAAGGCGGCCAGCACACTGTGCGGCGTGGCGATGCCGCCGGCGGCGCCGATCCGAATCGGCTCGGTCCAGCGGTGACGGGCCTGCAACTGATCGCGCAGCCGCAGCATCGACGGCAGGATCGCGACCAGCGGACGATTGTCGGTGTGGCCGCCGGAGTCTGCTTCAACCGTGATGTCGTCGGCAATCGGCACCAGCGGCGCAAGCGCCGCCTGCTCCGGTGAGATGCGACCCGCCGCGAGCAGCTGTTGCACGATCGCCGATGGCGCCGGCTGCATGAACCGTGTCGCCAGTTCGACGCGGGACAGCTTGACGATCACGCGATTGTCGATCGCCACACCGCCGTCATCGCGTCGCCGCAACCCGGCGAGACGATAGCGAACGATGCTGGGCGTCAGATCCATGTAGGACGAGGCTTCAACGGTGCGAACGTTGTGCTTCAAGTACAGGTCAACGGTCGCGTCCTCGGTCTGCAGCTTCTTGGGGCTGTGCAGCAGGTTGAACGCGCACGGTTTGCCGGCCAGCGCTTTCTGGATGCGGACGATGCCCTGCTCGATGCGGTCGAGCGTCAGGCCTCCGGCGCCGTAGCTGCCGAGGATGCCGGCGCGGCCGAGCGCAATGACCAGGTCCTCCGACGCGATGCCCTTGGCCATGGCGCCGGCCATGTAGGCGTACTCCACGCGATGGGCCTGCCTGAATCCCGGCGAGCCGAGTTGCGCCGGCGTGATCGCGGGGACGCGTGCCAGCGGCTCGCCGCTCCCGGCACTGCGCCCGGAATCACGCGCCAGCATCACGCCATCGCCCTGCCGAACGACGCTGCACGGGGTGTCGAGATCCCGTAACAGCCGCATGGTCCCTTTTGGATCGATGACGGTTGGCGGCTGCTCGGCGATGACGGCCACTGGCGGTGCCCCGTGTGATGCACTTGCCACCTGCCTCAACGTGAGCTCCGCGCCCGTCGTCTGGGCAAACACCCGCCCATCCGAATCGTGAACGGAGATGGACGCGCGAACGTTGAAGGCGGTCTGCTGATCGATGGTCGCGGTGATGTAGACCGGCACTCCGGCCGGCGGCGCGCCGAACCACTCGTAGCGTTCGCAGCTGGTCGGGAGGGCGGCGGCGCGCAACACGTGCTGAGCCCAGATGCCGACGCATTGGTACTGCGTGTCGGCCCACACAGGATCGAACGCAACCGCGGGGAACTGTCCAAGCGTCCCCTCCGCGGAATCCGGACGCCGGCATTCGACGCAGATCGAGCGCGCGTCAACGCGCACCACTCGCGTGATCGCCTGGAATGCCGGACCATGAAACAGGGCGCCGTCGCCGTACAGCGGCCGGTTGTCGATGCGGCCATCGCTCGCAAGTTCGATGGTCCGTAGCCGAGGAGTCGGTTGCGCGGCACGCACCAGGCTCACCTCGCCGCGATAGTGATAGCGCGGCTTCTGACCGGCCGATGCGCTGCTAATCACAACCGAATAGGTGGCGCCATCTTCAGACACCGCGCGCTCCGCCATGTCGAGCGTGTAGCGTTCCGCGAGGCCTTCGCCACAGACGATGCCCTTCAGGACCTTGAAGCCGGACAAGCTGAAGAAGCGATAGCCCGGCCTCACCTGCTGACAGGCGTTGGCAATCCACACCGCCGCGCACGCAGCCGGAAGCACGGGGCTGCCGTCGATGACGTGATCGCGAAGGAACGGATTACCCTCCACTCTCAGTGAACGTGAGATCCGGCGGGATGCCGCAGGCCACGGCGTCGCATCCGCGATAACGCCCGGGTCGTTGACAACCAGCTGAACGGCACGACTTTCATCGGTGAGCGTGTCAACGAATACGCGCGCGCCACGGTCAACCGGAAGGATCGAGACACCGCGAGACGTGAACAGCGAGCGCAGCTGGGGCGTCACCATGCCGCCGTCCCACGGGCCCCAGTCGAACACGGTGGTGTGGCAGGCTGGCACGCGTTGCCGAAAGGCGTGGGCAAACTTGTTCAGGACTTCATTGGCAATGGCATAGTCCGCCTGGCCGCGGTTGCCGCGAAAGCCCGCAACCGACGAGAAGAGTGCCAGGTAACCCAGATCGCGCGGCTCAACGCAGTCGAGCATGGCGCGCAGGCCGTGGACCTTCGTGGCGTAGACCCGGTCGAAGTCAAACGCGGTCTTGTCTTCAATCAGCCGATCGGACAAGACGCCTGCGCCGTGAATGATTCCGGTCACGCGGCCAAGGCGGGACCTGCTGAGCGCCGCGCGCAGCGCGTCCGGATCGGTGACGTCAACCGGCAGGTACTCAGCGCGCGCGCCGGCATCCGAAATCGCGCGAAGGGTCGCGGTGATCTCGTCTCTCGCCGTGACCGCACGATAGATCGCCACGATCTTCACGGGCGTGGCGGCCTCGCTCTTCGCGCGCAGGTACGATGCGATCTCGCTCTTGAGCGCCGACTCGCCAAGGCCGGCAGGAAACGGCAGCGTGGCATCGACAGGCGTGCGGCCCAGGAGGACAAACGCGCTCTTGTGCGCCCGCGCGAGCGCAATCACGCACTGCGCGGTTACCCCCCTGGCGCCACCGCTCACCAGAAACACCGTGTCGGCGATCGCCCTAGCCATTGGGCACCGCTTCTGTGGCCGCGATCGTGCACCGGCCCGCGAGCCCGTGACCAACTTCGACGATGGTCGCGTCCGGGTCGAGCATTTCTCCGGCAATGAGCCGCGCCGCGGTCGCCTGATCCATCGCCGGATCAAGATCGATCGCGCGGCAATGCACAGCCGGCCACTCCTGCGCCAGCGTCTTGGCGAGTGCCGCCACGCCGGCGGTGACGAGGCCGCTCACCTTGGGCGATGCGGCGAGTCCCAACTGGCCGTCAACGCGCGTGACCACCGTGTACCACGCTCGCGACGCCCCGGCGCCAACGAGGCTCTGCTTGAGGTGTCCCGCCAGCAGGAAACTCGCCTTCACTCGCGCTTCTTCGACGTCGCTCCAGAGCAAGTCGGCACCCGGCGATGCTGTTGCCGGATGAATGTCGATGAACGCCGTGATGCGTCCGGCCGCGCCGAGCGACGCCCGCCAGCTCGACGCGTCAGCGAGATCGAGGGACACCACCACCACGCGCCAGCCGCGCCCTGCGAGGACCTCCGCGAGCGGCCTTGCCACTTCCCCGTCATCCAGGATCGCGCACACACAGTCCTGCTCCCAGGCGTGCTCGAGCACATCCGGCTCGGGAAGAAACCTGAGACCGGCGCCGCGGCACACCGCCGACCGCTCATCGTTCGAGACAGTGACCACTAGCGGATCGCCGGCGCGTTTCCGATCGAGGCGAGGTATCCCGCGATCTGGGACACCGTTCGCAGTTCCGCGAATGCTTCGAAGTTGATGCCCGCGAGGCTGGTGAAGAGGCGGCCTTCGAGGGCGGCCATGATCTCGACACGCTTCAGCGAATCAATGCCCAGATCGCTGTCGAGATCCATCGACACGTCCAGCGTCTCGATTGGATAGCCGGTCTTGTCGCTGATCACCTCGAGCAGGATCGCGGCAACGTCATCCGCGCCGCCGTCGTGGGAAGCCGGCACGCGGGAGGGCGCCGCGTCAACCGGGATCGCCACCGGTATCGTCACTTGCGTAAACGCTGCAGGGGCAGCGGGCTCATTCACGGCGATCGGCGGCAGCGCCGCCGCCGAGACAACCGGCGCCGGCGCATTCGCCAGCATCGTCTGCGGCCGCGAATACGCCGACATCTGTGGCAACGACGCCGGGGCATCTGCTCCCACGACCCGCTGCGAGTACTCCACCTGGTTGCGCAGGTACTGGGTGTGCACCTGCTGCGCCATCAATTGCTGCTCGTGGAACTGGCTCATGCCGCGTTCGAAGACCGCGAGCGATGCCGGCTGGCAGCCCGGTGTGCTGACGAGCGTGTAGAGCCGCTGCATCAGGTCAAAATAGCGCTCCGAATGCTGCGACATGTTCTCGAGGTAGCGGTGATGCGCGTTCGAGCTCGTGTCGCCGGTCAGGGTGACGGTCTGTTCGATGACGTTGGTGGGCTGCTCGGTGTTGTTCATGATTTTCGGGGCGCGCTCCAGCGCGGTTTGAAATGCGTTCCTGGTCGTGTCGCTGACATAGGGAGCGCCGGTGAGATGCACGGTACCCGGCGCAACGGCGCGCACCTCGGGCAACGGTTGATTGGGATCGAGATCGGACAACGCCACGCCGGCAACCCGCAGCTGAACGTAGGCATCGCGAAGCAGGCGATCGCTGTCGCCGGACTTGCCGGGGTTGAGCGCGATGGCGAGATGCGGCTGCCCTGACAGGATGTCGCCTACCAGACTGGTCAGCACGCTGCCGGGGCCGCACTCGACGAACACGCGGCCGCCGGCCGCATGCATCGACTCAATCTGCTCGCGGAAGTTGACCGGGGTGACGATGTGGTTCGCCAGCTGGTGCCGGATGGCGTCCGCCCCATCCGGGTATGGCGCGGCCGTGCTGTTCGCGTAGACCGGGATCCGCGGGCTGGCGAACGCGACATGATCCAGCGCCTCGGCGAACGGCACCCGGGCATGAGCGACATACGGCGAATGAAATGCGCCCGACACCGGCAGGAAGGTCGCGCTGTTGCCGAGGGCGGCCAGCTCCGACTTCAACGCCTCGAGAGCCGGCCGTGAACCGGCAACCACGAGCTGAGAACGCGAGTTGCGGTTGGCGACCGTCACACCCGCATGGCCGGCAATGAACTGGGTGAGCATGTCGGCATCGCCCTTCAGTGCCAGCAGCGTACCGGCGTCGATCGACGCATCCGGCGCCACGGCCATCGCGCGGCCGCGGGCGGCGAGCAGCACTCCGTAATCCAGGTCGCTGATGACTCCGCCGGCCCACAACGCGGTGAGCTCACCGAGGCTGTGGCCGCCGACGAAGTCGGGGATGAAACCGATGCCGGTCAACAGCGAGAACAGCCCGCGGCTGAACGCGCCGATCGCCGGTTGCGCATGCTGGGTCGCGCGAAGCGACTGGTTCTGCTGATCGCGAACGTCCGCGTTGAAAGACGGCGGAGGAAACACCACGCCCGAGATCGGATCGCGCCCCTGGTCCACAAGTACCGCGTCCATGTCTTCGAACGACTGCTGAACGATCGGAAACGACTGGCACACCGCCGAACCCATGTCGAGATGCTGCGAACCCTGTCCTGGGAACAACGCAACGAGGGCACCGTTGGTGTCCATCGACCTGCGGCGGAAGTGCACGCGCCCCGGGGTCGCGGCCGCATCAACATTCGCGTCGATGATCTTCAGCGCGCCTTCGAGAAGGCTCGCTGCCTCCGCGGCGGTGGCGGCGACGAAACCAATGCGCGCCGCATCCGCGGCAATGGCGTCTCGCTTGGAGGACTCAACCAGCGCGCGCCAGGCGGACGCGCCCGCGTCCGATCGCAACGACGCGATGGACTCGTCGCACCTCTTTCTCAGCGCAGCGGAATCCGGCGCGTGAAGGAGGATGGCGAACGGTGCTGGCTGGGTGCGCGGCCCCTCGGGCTTCCTGCGGGAGTGTTCTTCGAGGACCACGTGGAAGTTGGTGCCACCAAAGCCGAAGCTGCTCACGGCCGCCCGCCGGGGCTCGAGTGAGAACCACGGACGGGCGTGCGTGTTCAGGTAGAACGGCGAGTCTTCGCGCTCGAGTGCGCTGTGAGGCGTATCGACGTTGATCGTCGGCGGCAGGATCTTGTCGTGCAGAGCAAGCGCGGTCTTGATCAGGCTCGCCGCGCCTGATGCGACTTTCGTGTGGCCGATCTGCGACTTCACCGAACCCAGGGCAATGAGCCGGCCGCGTCCGGTCGCGTCGCCGAACACGCGTTGCAGCGCCGCCAGCTCGGTCGGATCGCCGGTTGGCGTGCCGGTGCCGTGCGCTTCGACCAGGCCGATGCTCGACGGCGCGCAGCCGGCGTCCTCATAGGCGCGGCGGAGCGCAAGCTCCTGCCCTTCCATGCGCGGGGCATAGATGCTCTTGAACCGGCCGTCGCTGGACGCGCCGATGCCGCGAATCACGGCGTAAATCCGATCACCGTCGCGCTCGGCGTCTTCCAGCCGGCGCAGCACCAGCATGCCGATGCCTTCGCCGATCAACATGCCGTCCGAAGCCGCATCGAACGGACGCATGTGGTCGTGCGCGGTAAACGCCGGCGTCTTGCTGAAGCTGAGGAAGCCCGAGACCGAGTTGTTGAGATCGACCCCGCCGGCCAGCATCACGTCGCAGCTGTGGGCCGCCAGTTCGCGCACCGCCATCTGCAGCGACGCGATAGACGAGGCACACGCGGCGTCGATCGAGCAGTTGATACCGCGCAGATCAAGACGATTCGCGATTCGGCCGGCCACCACGTTCGACAGGTAGCCCGGGAACGCATCCTCGCGCCAGTCGATGTAGGCCTGCTTGATCGTGTGGACGATTGCGTCGCTGTCCGCCTCGTTCATGCCGCTGTTCCGCAGCACGCGCTTCCAGATCGGGTACTGCAGGCGGCTCACCAGCGGGGTGATCTGCCCGAGCGCGCTGACACCCAGCACCACGCCGGTCCGCTCGGCGTGCGGGTTTGCCGAGCCATAACCGGCGTCGGCGAGCGCCTGCCGCGCGATGATCAGCGACAGCAGCTGCGCCACATCCGTCAGCTCGAGGATGTTCGGCGGCAAGCCGAACTCGATCGGATTGAAGTCAGCTCCGGGAATGAATCCGCCGCGGCGGCAATAGGTCTTGTCCTGCGCCTTTGGATCGGGATCGTAGTAGTCGTCGATCGCAAAATGGGTCGCCGGCACCTCGATGATGCTGTCGACTTCCCGGAGGATGTTGTCCCAGTATTCGCCGAGGTTCCGCGAGCCCGCGAAGGTGCCGGCAAGACCAACGATGGCGATTGGTGCGCGGCTCATGCGCGCACCGCCGTCATCTGCCGCGGCATCACCTGGTAGCTGCGCTCGGGGCTGGCAATGTAGCTGAAGTAGCGGCGCAGCAAGGAACTCTGCAGCTTGGGGCAGTGATAGGCCGCCTCGAGATGCCGATGCACGTTGCTGGCGTCGAACTGCAGGTTCGAGATGTTCTCGCCCTCACCGAACGGCGTGGCGCCTTTCAGGCTGAACAGGTAGAGCACGGGGATGAATTGCGGGTGCCGCTTGCACAACTGCTTGAGCTGTTCGTACCAGTCCGGGAAGTCGACGATTCGCAGCGGATAGCCTTCATCGGCGAGCCACTCGACGATGTCGCGGCAGCTCAACGGATGTTCCTGGACCAGGTGGAAGATGCCGTTGGTCGTCTGCGGATTGAGCGAGAGCCTGACGAGCGCCGCGCTGCAGTAGTCCACAGGCGTCAGGTGAAGCAGCGCATCGATCGGGAAGGCGTGCCCGGTGCACAGGGCCACGGCGAACACCTGCGCAACCGGGTCCATCTTGTTATGAATGCCCGTGGCGCTGTCACCGGAGATGAATCCGGCGCGATACGTGTTCACGGGCACGCCGCGCTCCTGGGCCAGGCGCACGATCTGCTCCGCCACCCATTTCGAACGGTCGTAGCCGCGAATGAAGCCTTCGCCGCTGCCGGTGAGCCGCGTTTCATAGACGCGATCCGCCATCGCATAGGCATCGGCGTTGAAGACCGCGTAGGTCGAGGTGTAGTGGACGATCTTGGTCCGCCGGTCGCACGCCAGTTGCAGCACGTGGGTCAGGCCAGTCACGTTGATCGACTTCATCTGCTCGTAGCCGGGCATGAAGCTGACCGAGGCCGCGAGGTGATAGATGCTGTCGACGTTCACCGCCAGCCACTCGTACGCCTGGTCGTCCACGGCAAATCGCGGACGCTCGATGTCGCCACAGACCGCAAACACGCGCGACTCGACTTCGTGATGAGCCACCGCGTAGTGCGCCATGTTGTCGAGCAATCGGCGCTTGCCGGTCGCCGCATCGGCGGCACGCACGAGGCAGTACACGTTGGCGGTCGTAAACCGCAACAGGTCGGCGATCATGTAGGCGCCAAGAAAGCCGGTGCCGCCGGTGACGAACACGTTCGCCGGCCTGGCCGAATGCTGAAACGGACCCGGCGGCACGATCGACGCATCGAGGTGCGTCTCCAGGGCGAGATCAATAGGAGGCTTGTTCATAGCTGTGCCTTGATCTGCTGTGAAAGAAAGTGCGCGGTCCCGAGGATCGTCAGCATCGGGTTGACGCCGCTGCACGTCGGCAGCACGCTGCCGTCGGTGATGAACAGCCGCTTGACCTCGAACGTCTGACCGCCCGGGTCGGCAACGCCGAGACTGGGACTATGCGCAATGCGCGCAGACGACATCTGGTGCGCGCTGAACATCGCCACGTCGTGGACGCGGACGCCGTGACGGCCGACGCCGTCGAGAAAGCGATCGAATGCGCCGTCTCGCGCGGGGCGGAACATGGGCCTGGTGCTCTGCGGCGAATGCACCGACACGGCGCCGGCGGCCACGTGCACGCGCATCGCTTCCTTGATGCCCGTCAACATGTGACCGGCATCCTGCCTCGACATCGAGTACTCCACTCGCGGCGCACCAGCGGCTGACAGCGTCACGCGCCCGGCCTGCCGATCGCGGGTGACCACGAGGATGTTCGCGGTGTGCTCGCTTTCCTGCATCACCTGCTTGTGCCTGCGGCCAGACAACCACGGCGTGGCAAAGGCGAGCGTTCCCGGATGTGCGGGCGCATTCATCAACCGGACGCCGTAGCCCTTCGCATCGAGATCCGCGAACTGCGCGCTCAGCCGGGTCATGGGCGCACCCTGCCAGGCGCGAATCGGTTCCTTGAACAGCCCGCTGGTCCCGGTCGTTGGATGCAGGTGCAGGTGGCGGCCGATGTTGCGGTTGGCGAGCCCCGAGCGCAGCAGCACTGCCGGCGTGTGGATGGCACCGGCGGCCAGCACCACGGCCTTGCAGTTCACCGTCACCTGGCGGACGCCACGCGAATCGGTCACGCGCACCACCGCACCGGTGACGGCGCCGCGCTGGTGCAGCACGCGATCCACTTCAGCGCCGGTGACAATGCGTGCGCCACACGCGAGCGCGTCCTGCAGATACGTCTTGACCGTGCTTTGTTTCGAGCCTGCCGGGCAACCGAACAGGCAGAAGCCGCAATCGCTCCCACAGCTCTTCACGTTGCGTGGGATTCGTGTGACGTTGTAGCCAAGCGCGTTCAGGCCGGCCTCGAACACGCGCGTGTTCACGCTCGGATCGTCGGGGCGCGTTTCATCGACGGAGATTCGCGCTGATACCGCGTCAAGGCTGCGCTGAAATCCGGCGCCGGCGGCACCCGCGAACCCGAATTCACGCTCCCAGTCCTGCAGCAACTGCGCAGGTGGACGCAACGCGCCGCCCCAGTTAATGGTGGTGCCGCCGCCAAGCGTGCTGCCGGCAAGGATCACGATTCCGCCATCGGCCGTCGCCAGCGCGCCTCGCCGCTCATACAGGTGCTCGCGCGCGTCGAGTTCGCGGCCATCGAAGCGCGCGTCCGGGAAGTACTGGCCCTTCTCGACGACGAGCACGTCGTGGCCGGCAGCCGTGAGCTCCGCGGCAGCCACTCCTCCGCCAGCCCCGGATCCCACGATCAACACGTCGCAGCTCAACTGCGCGGCGGCGCCGACGTCCAGCAACGCGATCGGCTGCGATGAACTCGTGTGGGGACGAGGCGGAACAGAGTAGTTGAAGGACGCATGCGACCGGTTCGGCTCGGTGGCAGGCTGCGCCGAGTAGAACGTCGAGAGCGCCAGCCTGGCAATCCCGGAGAAGCCCTTGCGAAGCGGCGGAATCGGATGCTTGGCGAGCGTGAAGAGAATCTTCGTCCTGGCCTCGAGCGGCAGGCGGCTGAACGGCTGCCAGTGCCCGCCGATCAGACCATTGAATGCGCGGCCTTCGAGCAGTCCAAGGAACAGGCGCAGCTCGGACTGCTGGTCCGCATCCGTGACAGCTGCCAGCGCGTCCTCAACCAGCTTCGCCAGGCCGACGTCTTCCGCCGACAACGCCATCAAGCGCGGGTCCTCGCCGGCGTCCGCGCCGAGCCGCGGGACGAGCGTGTCGCAAAACGCCGAAAGCGTCTGCCGTTCCAGAGGCGAAAGAATGGTCACGGGGGGCTGTGCCATCTTCAGAAGCAGCGGGTCATGCCCGTTGCAGTGCGAAGTAGAAAAGGAGGTGCGCCGACTTCGACGACAGCTTGAAGTACGCCTTGCCGAAGTAGAAGTTGTCGTTGACCTGGACGAGCTCGTCGAGGATGCGGCGCATCAGGAACGGATTCGCCGGAGTGTCGTAGTCGATCTTCAACACCTGGCGATCCGGATCTTTGAGGCCTGTGCCCGCGTAAGTGCGAAACGGGAACGCGGTCATGCGGCCGCCGCCTTCAGGCACGTAGCCGCGGTAGCCAGGGAACAGCACGCGCGCCACCGGAAGAAAGCTGGTATAGAGCAGGTTGTTACCTGTGGCTTCGGCGGCGTTGAACGTCTTACCGCACCAGGGCATGTGGTTCGTGAGAAGAGCGTCGGCAACCGGAGTGATGCCGGGCGCGATGTCAACGGCGATCATCTGGCCGTGCGTCCGCCCGTCGAGCGCAGTCTCAGGCAACCGGCCGCCCCGGAACACCTCGTTCATCTCAGCGAGGGCGCTGTGCCGGTCGCGCTTCAGCAGCTGCTGCGCGTCCAGGAGGCGGGGAAAAGTCAGTTGTGACATGAATCGAAACTCCAGCCCATCGTATGGTGGAGATTCGAGTGGGGAACTTAAGATTAGCTCATGGGCTTCTCATGAAAGTGTCATGGCCAATTGATCGTGTGCGTCACTGTCATATGAACGGCGTCTGTGTCGGCGCGATGCTTTTCTTAGTTCTTCTTAGTTCTCTTAGTTCAGCCGCGTGGACGAACGCCATCGCCGGCTGGCAGAGCACGCAGCCATTCGTCGGGATTACGTACTTCGATCGATCTGATTCGGCTCCCCGCCCGCTTCGCATGCACGTGGCGCAGATCGACCTCGCAGCGCCGGGAATCCGCTTCAAGGTGTCGCCAGGAGGCGGTGATCGCGAGGTAGTTCGCCAGACCACACTCGAGTTTCTGAAGGAGCAGCGAGCGCAGCTCGCCATCAACGGTCACTTCTTCCTCCCCTTCCCGTCCCAGGACAAAACGGCCTGGGCAATCGGCCTCGGCGTGTCCGAAGGGCGCGTGTTCTCAGCATTCGAGATACCCACCCAGACCTATGCGCTGGTGCCATTTGCTCCCGCAATCAACATCGATCGCGCCAACAACGCGTCCATCGTTCACTACGATCCCTCACAGCCCGATCAGAAGCACGTCATCGAGAAGGTGGAGCTCTGGAACGTCCTCGCCGGCTCATCGCAGATCGTGACCGCGGGCATTGCCAGCGTGCCCGTCTACCGCGACGACAATCACTTCGACGCGGAGCTCGATCCGGGTGGTCCGAACGACTACTCGAACGCGAAGGCCTGGGCCGATGTGAGGACGGCGCGCACCGCGATCGGGCTGTCGCGCGATCGCCGGACCTTGACGCTATTCACGGTCGACGCGGGAAAGAGCAGCGAGGGGATGCGCCTGGGCGAAGTCGCTGACGTGCTGATCCGCGAGTTCGGCGTCTACGACGCCCTCAATCTCGATGGCGGTGGTTCCACGACGATGGCGATGGAAGGCGCCGACGGGACGCCTGCCATCGTCAACCTGTCATCCGACAACCCTGCCGGCCGCTCGGTCGCGACCAGCCTGGCGGTGTTCGCTCAGCGTCGAGAGCGGTAAGCCTTTGCCTGTTGCTCGACGACGTCGAGCAGGTTGCCCATCGTCAGGTTCACGTCGACAAGGTGCAGGCCCCAGTTGGCGAGGGGTTTGGCTGCCGCTCCGAGATCGCCCGTGATGTCGTCAACGCGCGGATCAGCAGGATCGCCCTTGACGGTGACCTCCAGGTAGGTCGCAAACTCGTTGGTCTTGCATTCGGCCGTCAGCATGCCAGGCAGGCTCACGAACGGCGTATCCACGGTCTTGTCGGCAGCCCACGGCTTTGGAGTGCCGCCGCTCATGGCGATCAACCTGCCGGTGGCCGAGAGATACGCGCGCAACGGCGCGTTGCCGGCGCCGAGCGTGGCCGGGTTGGTGCAGTTTCCCGTCATCGCCGGATCGGCGCTCCGACCAAACAGCGTATTGCCCGGTGGGGGCACGTTGGAGCGGAACGCCGAGTAGTTGATGACGCAGCCGATCTGTCCCGCCTTGCGGCACAGCGGGATCTGCTTGAACTGGCCGCCGACTTCCTTGCCTTTCGGCGTGAGAAACGTGGAGCCCAGGATGTACGCGCCGACCAACTGCTTCTGCACCGGCTTGCCGTCGATCTCGTTCGCGATCAGGCCTTGCAGGATGTATGCGCCTTGCGAATGACCCACGAGGACGACGCCGCGGCCCCCGTTGTCGTTCTGCAGGTAGTGCAGCCATGCGTCGCGCACGTCGTCGTACTGCACGCCCCTGGTGAACAGCGTCAGCGGCTCGGCGCCGGTCGCCAGTGCGGCCTGTAAACCGCGCAGCGTGATCTGCCGGTAGGACGGCGCGAAGGTTCGGCACTTCGACGCGAAGCGCGCGAACTGCTGAAGGACGACGTTCTTCTCCGCGGGGTCCGGCGTCATGTCGCTGTTCGGTGTCGCATCCGTCGAGACGGTCGGATACACGTAGAAACAGTCGACCGGCGCCTTGGGATCGGCGGTGAACGCTTCCCGCGTCAACGTTCCGTCGGCGGCGACGATGGTCGTGGTGAGGTCAACGTCGCACGCATCACCTTTGCGTCCCGGTTTGCATAACCAGGACGCATCGTCCTTGTAGTCGTTGGGCTTGATCTCGGTGGCTACAGGCTGCGGAGCAGCTGGAGCCTGCGCATCGAGCTGAATACTGCCGACGACAAGCCCCGCAGTCATTGCACAAAACAGCAAACGCCTCATGTGGCCTCCGTTGCGGCGAATTCTATATCGCCTGCCCCGGTGTTAGACTGCGCTCGATGAAGACCCTTGCGCTGTCGATTGCGCTGGCCGGCGCCCTCGCGCAGGCCGCATCATCAGACCGCCCGCCGACCCGCAACGTCGGATCGATGAGCGACCTGATGGTGAAGATCATCTATCCGGCGTCTGACGCGCTGTTCTACATCGAGTCGCGGACGCCCAAGACCGACGCCGAGTGGACGGCGCTCGAGGGCCAGGCGCTGATGCTGGCGGAATCCGCGAACCTGTTGATGATGCCGGGGCGCGCGCGCGATCAGAAGCAGTGGATGGCCGACTCGAAGCTTATGCTCGATGCGGGCGCGGCGGCGGTGAAGGCGGCAAAGGCGAAGAACGTCGAGGCGATCAGCGCGCTCAGCGATCAGTTGATGGAGTCCTGCACCAC
>DATMJU010000508.1:0-3853 GCA_035553795.1 Vicinamibacterales bacterium | reverse complement strand
ACAGGTCCGGTTCGTCCTTCGTCACGTTGGCGCAGCGAATGCGCAGCGTGGTGCTGCCAATGCCCTCGACCTCCGCTCCGAGATCGAGCAGCAGCCTCGCCATCACCTCTACGTCGGCGATCCGAGGCGTGTTGGTCAGCGTGCACCACTCGTCGGTGAGCAGGCAGGCGGCAATCAGCGGCAACGCGGCGTTCTTGTTGCCTTCAACGTCAATCCGGCCTTCGATCCGGCGGCCGCCTTCAATCGTTAATGTCGACACTAAAAATCACCCATGGAGATAATCTCATTTCGCAGGGTCACGCCGAATTGATCTTTCACGGCACTGCGGCATCGTTCGACGAGCGTGTGAATGTCGCCGGCGCTAGCTGAGCCGTCGTTGATGATGAAATTGGCGTGCGTGGGCGAGACCCGGGCACCACCCAGGGACGCGCCCTTCAGCCCTGCGCGATCGACCAGGGCGCCAGCCGAGGGTGGAATGCCTTCGGGCACACGGTCGCGCACCGGATCCGGGTTCATGAAAATGCAGCCGGCGCTAGGCGACTCCAGCGGCTGCGTCTTCTTTCGGAATGCCAGTGACTCACGTGCCACTGCCCTCAACACCGCGGGGTCCGCACCGGGCGTCACGCGGAAGGCCACCCACAACACGATCTCGCCCGTGTGCTTCAACCGGCTGTAGTCGTATTCGAACTCCATGCGATCCGCCGGCGCCTGCAGCAGGGTGCCGTCTGGCTTGACGAGCCGCACGCTCTCGATGAGGTCGCCGATGTTCGTCTTCTTCCAGTGCGCGTTGCCGTAAACGGCGCCGCCGACCGTTCCCGGAGTACCGGCCCAGGCCTCGAGACCGGCGTAGCCACGGTTTATCGTCCAGCGCACCAGCCCGTTGATCGTGACAGCCGCGTCGGCGCGAACGAGGGTGGTGCCAACCGGAGTGACTTCCCCGCCTTTGGCGCGGATTACCAACCCGCGGATGCCGGCATCGGCGATCAGCACGTTGGAACCGCCGCCGAGCATCGTGACCGGGACACCGGCGTCGTGCGCGAGCTTCACCGCCTTCGCGATCTCATCCGCGTTCTGCGTCTCGATCAGCAGGTCCGCCGGCCCCCCGACCTTGAACGTCGTCAGCGGCGCCAGGGGCACGTTCCGCTTGACGCGCTCGGCGCCGAACACACGTTCGAGCGCGGTGACGAATTCGCTCATGACAGTTGCTTCCCCTCGGTGCCGGCCGGAGCCAGCAAGTCCGCGTAGCGCAGCAGCTGGCGTTCACGCGCAATCAACGCCGCGACCGCCTCCTGCGCCGTGCACAAGTGGAACTCGATGAAATCGCCCGGCGCGAGTTGTCCGGCCAGTGGCAGGTCCGCGGAGATCACGTAGCCGATCTTCGGATACCCGCCCGCAGTCTGGCGATCGGCCATCAGCAGGATGGGTTCTCCGGCGGTGGGCACCTGGATCGCGCCAATGCCAAGCGGCTCCGAGATCAACTCGCCGTCATGTGTACGGACCAGCGGCGGTCCTTGCAGCCGATATCCCATGCGGTTGGACTGCGGTGAGATCCGGAAACTCACACCGGCAATGGTCTTCAGCGCGTCCGCATGGAACCAGTTGGCTTGTGGCCCCGCCATCACTCGCAGCAAGGCCCGATGGTTTGACGGCAGCGTGAGTCCGGTTGCCTTGCGAACTGGCCGCGGGCTGCTTTCGCTCGAGATCGGCACGCGATCGCCGGCCGCCAGCGCGCGTCCCTCAAAGCCACCCATGCGGCTTACCAGGTGCGTCGCGCGGCTGCCGAGCAATGGCGCCGTCTGCACGCCTCCAGCGACCGCGAGATACGCGCGAGAGCCTTCGACGAGGCGGCCGAACTTGAGGCGCTGGCCGCGCGTCACGTTGAATGATTCGCCGATCGCGATGGGGCGATCGTCACACATCACTTCGAACAGCGCGCCCGCAATCGCCAGCGTGGTGTCGGCATCAACGATGAGTTCGGGACCGATCAGCGTGATCTCGAGCGTGGCGGCGTTCGCTTCATTCCCCGCCAGTTGGTTGGCAAGGCGATGCGAGAACGAATCCATCGGACCGGCAACCGGAACGCCGGTCGCCTGGTGTCCGTAGCGGCCGAGATCCTGCACGGAGGTCAGCAGGCCGGGCTTCACGACCTGCAGCGCGCCCAGCGTCATCGAGAGACCCCGACGGGAATAAACCGAACCAGGTCGCCTGCCTGCAGCAGGCTGGGCTGCTGCCGCGCCGGATCAAACATCACCGCCGTGGTGTGCCCAATCAACTGCCAGCCGCCCGGACTCTCGACGGGATAGACCCCTGTCTGGAGCCCCGCGATGCCGACCGATCCAGCGGGCACACGTTCGCGCGGCACGCGGTGGCGCGGCATCTCGATCGACGGATCGACGCGGCCCATGTAGGCAAACCCCGGCACGAACCCAAGCATGTAGACGCGGTAGGTTCGCTCACTGTGACGCGCGATCACATCATCGATTGAGCACCCGGCCGCGGCCGCCACGCTCGCGAGATCAGGGCCGAGCTCGCCGCCGTAGGTCACGGCAATCTCAATCACGGCGCGGTCTTCGACCGTATCAAGCGCCTCGAGGGACGCATACTCAGACTGGATCGTTCGCTCCAGCGCCGCGAGGTCTGTCTGCAGCGGGTCGAAGTGCACGCCGATGGTGCAATAGCCCGGCGCGACGTCTCGCACACCCCTGGCACCCTGCGAACGGAGCCGGGCCGCGAGCACGATCGCCCGTTCGTTGACGATCGGGTCAATGGCCGGCTCGAGCTCGACGAGCAGCATTGAGTCGCCGCAGGGTCGGATGATCAATTGGATTCCAGGGCCGACACGAGCTTCTTATGAATCCCGCCGAAACCACCGTTCGACATCACGACGATGAAGTCGCCGCTCTTCGCTTCGGATGCGACGGTTTTCACGATCGTGTCGACGTCGGGCAGGTGTCGCGCCGGGACCTGTTTGCTGGACAGGTCGGCAATCAACTGCGCTTCGGACAGCCGCTCCTCCGCAGGCAGGCTCGAGCGGAACACCGACGCGATGACCACTTCGTCCGCTCCGGCGAACGCGCGGGCAAAATCATCCTGGAAAATACGGCGGCACGACGAGGCCGAGCGCGGCTCGAAGATGGCCCAGATGCGCTTGCCCGGCGAGGCGCGGCGAACCGCCTTGAGCGTCTCCTCGACCGCGGTGGGATGATGCGCAAAGTCGTCGTAGACCGTAACACCACGTGCCTCGCCGACAATCTCCAGCCGCCGCTTCACGCCCTTGAACGCGGCGAGCCCGTCCCGCAGGCGTTCGATCTCGAGTCCGAGATCGACACCGACCGCTATGGCGGCGAGCGCATTGCGAACGTTGTGGTCGCCGAGCAGCGGCATCGAGAAGACGCCGAGATCGGCGCCATTGCGCATCACCCGGAAAGTGGTGCCGGCCTCGCTCTTCACGTCGACGGCCCGCCACTCCGCGCCGGCTGCCAGCCCGAAAGTCTGCACGCGGCTTCGCGCGACCGGCGCCAGCGCGGCCGCGTCAGGGCTGTCGATGCCGAGCAGGATGAGCCCGCTCTTCGGGACGAGATTCACCAGGCGACGGAAAGCGAGCCGCACCTCGTCGATGTTCGCGTAGATGTCCGCGTGGTCGAACTCGATGTTGTTGATGACTGCAATGTCGGGCAGATACTTCAGGAACTTCGCGGTCTTGTCGAAGTAGGCGCTGTCGTACTCGTCCCCTTCGATAACGAACGCCTTCCCTTTTCCGATCCGATAGCTGGCGCCGTCCTCGCCGAGATTGCGGGCGATGCCGCCGACCAGCACGGTCGGATCCGCGCCTGCTGCAGTCAGCAGCCACCCA
>DATMJU010000507.1:0-2506 GCA_035553795.1 Vicinamibacterales bacterium | reverse complement strand
GCACGCGGTCGTGGACGGACACACGTGGTACTGGCCGGCCGGCAAGGACACCGTGCTTCACGAGGTCGGCGGCGTACGCCTGCTGGCGCCGTTCGATCCGGTCGTCTGGGACCGCCGGCGGTTCGAGATGCTGTGGGGATGGGCGTACCGGTTCGAAGCCTACACGCCGGCGCCGAAGCGCAAGCTCGGATACTACGCGCTGCCGATGTTGTGGCGCGATCGGGTGATCGGATGGGCGAATGTCACGCGCGGCGATCGCTCGCACGTCGTCGATTGCGGATACGTGTCAGGCCGCCCGCCGCGCGATCGGGGCTTCAAACAGGCGCTCGAACAGGACATCGACGCGCTACGCCGGTTCCTGGCGTAGCCTGGCGATCTGCGCGGCGATCGTGTCGGCGAGGTCCGGCGACTCGTTGAAGCACGGCACGAAACGGACGCGCATCCCGGGATGCGCCGCCGCGGCCATCCGGCCTTCGAGCTGGCTCTCGGCGTTGTCCGCCAGGAAGCCGTACGGGTAATACACGACCTCTTTGTAGCCCAGCGCGCTGACGCGGCTCAGCGTCTCCTCGATCGCCGGCTCCGTCCACTTCCCGCCGCGGGTGTGATTCAGCCAGCCATTGGCGATCAACCCGAAGCTCTCGGACAGGCGCCGCTCGATGCCACGGCACAACTGCTCCGTGGCCACATACCCGGTCTCGATCGGCCTGGACGGCTGCAGCAGCGTTCCGTGCGCTGCCAGCACCAATGCGGTGGACCTGGACTCGACGGATTCCGCTTCGAGGAACTTCATGACGTGCCTGGCCGACAACTCGGCCAGCACATCAGCGGCAAGCGCCGGGAGCACGACGACAGGTCTGGCTCGACGCGAGCTGACCGCGGCAACGGCCTGGCGCGATAGTTCGTGCGTAAAGGCGGAATCGGCCGCGTACATCGGCGCGACGAAGACTTCATCGTTGGCGGGTATGTTCTCGATGACCGGGCCAACGAGCGGTGTCCTGAATTCGTAAGCAACGTGCACTTTCCACTCGTCGCCGGACTGCGATGCCAGCGCCGAGCGCAACCGCTCGGCCTGCGCGATCGTGATCGGTTCGAGCGGAGACGTATAGCCTTCGCGCTTCCACATCGCGTTTCGGCCGCGACCGCGCGACAGCGCGATCAACGGGAGCAGTGGCGCGGGAATGTCCGCCACCGATCGCGTCAGGCCGATCAGGATCCGCCACGAGTACACGAGTTGATCGACAAACGCCGCAGTCATCGGTTCGCCGTACGTCACCACTACCACGTGCTTCACTAGAGCGCCTCCGCAACCTGCGCCGCTGCGCGACGCGCCGACGCGATTGCATCACTGAACGACACACCGTCCAACGCGGTCCCGCACAAGTGCAGGCCGCGATAGGCCGCCGCCCGCCGGCGGATCTCCGCCATGCGGCTCTCGTGCCCGACGGTGTATTGCGCGATGGCCGACGGCCACCGGCAGACCCACTGGCGCACGGGCGGGCCTGTCACGCCGAGCACGCCCGATAATTCCCGCACCGCCAGCGACGCCACCGTTGCATCGTCCATCGCATTCACCCCGGGCGTACGGGTTCCTCCCAACATCACTCGCAACAAGACCAGTCCATCCGGCGCGCGATTCGGAAAGATCGCTGACTCACACAGCACGCCCAGCGTTGACAGGCCCTCGCTGCGCTTCACGAGGTAGCCATAGCCGTCGAGGGGCTTCGCCATTGTGGAAGTGCGATACGCGAGCGCCACGACCGACAGGCCGGCATAGGGAATTGCCGCCAGCGGCTCGGCCAGCGCTCGATCGAATCCCGACGTGACGCGCGCTGCTGCGTGCGCCGGTAGCGCGCACACGACGTGATCGGCCAGCAGGGTGGAACCCGATGACAGATGCAGTTGCCATCCAGCGCCTGATTTCTCCAGCCGCTCGATGCAAGTACCCGCGCGGATCGCGCCATTCAGTCGATCCGCCAACGCCGTCGTCAACGTGCCCATGCCGCCGTCGAAACTCACCAGCCGCGGACGACCGCCGCTCTTCCGCTTCAACATCGCCTTCAGCAGGCTGCCGTGTTCGCGCTCCCAGCCGGTGAGCACCGGAAACTGCGAGCGCACAGACAACGCCCGGCTGTCACCGGCTGATATTCCCGCGACCGCGGTATCGACAAACGTTTCCGCCGCCTCGCGCCCCAGCCGCCGTTCGGCAAACTCAAACACCGTCTCGTCCCGATCGACCGGTGGCGCGGCGGCCCACGGCTCACCCAGCAGTCGCAGCTTCGCGCGCCAGCCAAGGGCGTTGGACGCCATCAACGCAGGCGGCGATTCATTCTGCAGGCTGGGAAGCTCACGCAAGTCCCTGAATCGCCGCCGGGCCGCGGGATTCGCTTCAATCAGGCGCGGCCGCAGCTTGAGCTCATCGACAAGCGACATCGCATCGGTGCCGCGATCGAGAAATCCGTTCGGTCCCTGCTCGATCAGGTAGCCGCCGTCGCTGATGGTGCGGGCA
>DATMJU010000506.1:0-7028 GCA_035553795.1 Vicinamibacterales bacterium | reverse complement strand
CATCGGCCATCAGAAAGACGTGATCGGCACGCCGCGGGTTCCTGCCCGTTGTGCGCGGCCGCCGGCGGCTGACACCAGGTCGGCGCAGCGCTTGAACGTCGTGCCGGTGTTGCGCACGTCATCCACGATCAGCACGCGCTTCCCCTTCATCCGCAACGCATAGAACGGGCTCAGCGACGGCGTCCCTTCCACGTCGCCAAACGGCGCAAACAGGAACGGCGGATGGGTCATCGCCCGGCGGCCGTCCAGCAAACCCGCGATCGTGTGCGCGAGCAGCGCGCCGCCGGTCGCCGGACCCGCCACGATCTCCGTCTGCTCGATGAATTCCGCGGGCATCACGTCGATTAGATCCTGCGCCACGCGCCAGATCGTCGAGGGGAACTGAAACAACTGGTGCGGATTCAGGTAGAGGTTGCCGTGAAAACCGTTGCCGTAGTCGAAGTGGCCATCCATCACCACTTCGAAACGCTTCAGGTCTTCGAACGCCCGCTTGCGGACCTCGGCATGCCGGGCATTGCCGGCCGGCGCCTGCGTCATTGCGCGGCTCCATTCGTGTAGACGGTCTTGCCGCCAACGATGGTGGCAGCGACGCCGCCGGTGAAGGACCAGCCGTGATACGGCGTGTTCTTCGACTTGCTGACGAGTTTCGTCTTGTCGATCGTCACCTTGAGATTCGGCGCCAGGATGGTGATGTCGGCCGGATCACCGGGCGACAGCCGGCCGCCGGGCACACGCAGGATCTTCGCCGGGTTCACCGACATCAGCTCCACCATGCGCGACAGCGAGATCTTGCCGGTGTGGACGAGCGCATCGAGCGTGATCGACACGGCGGTTTCGAGGCCGACGATCCCGAACGGCGCGCGGTCGTACTCGACGTTCTTCTCGTCGTAGTGGTGCGGCGCATGGTCGGTCGAGATCACGTCGACGGTGCCGTCGACGATGCCGGCGATCATCGCATCGCGGTCGCGCGCTTCACGCAGCGGCGGGTTCATCTTCGTGTTCGTGTCGTACGGCACGGGCGCCGCCAGCATGTCGTCGGTCAGCGTGAAATGGTGCGGACAGACCTCGCACGTGACCTTGACGCCGCGGCTCTTCCCCTGCCGCACCGCCTCGATCGTCGTCCACGCGCTCATGTGCGCGATGTGGACGTGCCCGCCGGTCAACTCGGCCAGCAGGATGTCGCGCCCTGCGGTGATGGCCTCGGCGACGCCGGGGATACCGCGCAGGCCCAGTGAGGCCGCAACCGGCCCTTCATGCGCCACGCCGTCGCCCTTCAGCGTCTGGTCTTCGCAGTGCTCGATCATCGGCATGTCGAACATGCTGGTGTACTCGAGGGCGCGCCGCGCCAGGATCGCCGTCGATACCGGGAGCCCGTCGTCCGTCACCGCCACGCAGCCGGCGGCCTTCAGCTCGGCGATGTCGGCCAGCTCTTCGCCCTTCTGCCCGCGTGACACCGCGCCGATCGGATAGACGCGCGCCAGCCCGGCTTCCTTCGCCTTCTGGAGGATCAACTGCGTCACGCCGGCGTTGTCGTTGACGGGCCGGGTGTTGGGCATGCACGCAACCGCGGTGAAACCGCCGGCGACCGCCGAGGCCACGCCGGTCGCGACCGTTTCCTTGTGCTCCTGACCGGGCTCGCGCAGGTGCACGTGCATGTCGATCAAGCCGGGGACCACGATGTGACCCGCGGGAATATTGACGACTTCCGCGCCGTCTGCCTTCAGGTTCGTGCCGACCTCGGCGATCGTTTCGCCATCAATCAGCACATCGAAGATCCCGTCCCTGCCATTCGCGGGGTCGACGACCCTGCCACCCTTAAGTAACCGTTTCATGTTCCGTCCCGCCTGCAAGGAGATAGAGAACTGCCATTCGTACCGCCACGCCGTTTGCGACCTGGTCGAGAATCACCGAGGCCGACCCGTCCGCCACTTCCGACGCAATCTCGACGCCGCGGTTGATCGGGCCGGGATGCATGATGATGGCGTCCGGTTTCGCGCGCCTGACGCGCTCTTCCGTCATGCCGAAGGTCGTGAAGTACTCGCGCAGCGACGGAAAGTATCCGCCCTGCATGCGCTCGAGCTGAATGCGCAGCATCATGATCACGTCCGCACCTTCGACCGCCTCGTCGACGCGCGTGGTGACGCGCACACCCATTTGCTTCAGGCCCGCCGGGATCAGCGTCGCCGGCGCGCACACCCACACCTCCGCGCCGAGCTTGGTCAGCAGCAGCACATTCGATCGGAGGACGCGGCTGTGCAACAGGTCGCCGACGATCGCGACTTTCAAGCCCTTCAGGCGGCCCTTGCGCTCGCGGATGGTGAATGCATCCAGCAGCGCCTGGGTGGGGTGCTCGTGCATCCCGTCGCCGGCGTTGACGATCGCGGCCTTGCAGATCCTGGACAGCAGGTGGCACGCGCCCGAGGAGGCGTGCCGCACCACCATCATGCTCGGCGCCATCGCCTCGAGGTTCATCGCCGTATCCACCAGCGTCTCGCCCTTGACGACGCTGGACGACGCGATCGCGACGTTGAGCGTGTCCGCGCTGAGACGCTTTTCGGCAATCTCGAACGAGGTGCGCGTGCGCGTGCTCGGCTCGAAGAACAGGTTGATGACGGTGCGGCCGCGCAGCGTCGGCACCTTCTTGATGGTGCGTTTGCCGACTTCCTTCATCGCCTCGGCGGTGTCGAGGATCAGCACGATCTCTTCGGCACTCAGGTCGGAAATCCCGAGCAGGTGCCGGTGGCGGAGCGCGGTGATCGGCGGCGCGGCTTCACCAGGCAATGCGGCTGTCTGGGTCACGTCCATCGGTCACTCCTTTCCTTGCAGCAGGACTTCATCCACGCCATCAAGCTCGCGCAGCTTGACCTGCACGCTTTCCTGGCGCGACGTCGGCACGTTCTTGCCGACGTAGTCGGCCTTGATCGGCAGCTCGCGATGGCCGCGATCCACCAGCACGACGAGTTGAATGGATTTCGGGCGGCCGAAGTCGGTCAGCGCATCCAGCGCCGCGCGCGTCGTCCGCCCCGTATAGAGCACGTCATCGACCAGCACGATGGTCCGGCCGTCGATCGAGAAGGGGATCTCGGTCTTGCGCACCAGCGGCGCGATGCCGACCGACGCGCCCATCAGGTCGTCGCGATACAGCGTGATGTCGAGCGCGCCGACCTGGATGTCTTCACCGGAAATCTTGCGGAGGTCCTCGGCGATTCGCTGGGCGATGGGCACGCCACGGCTGCGCACGCCAACGAGGGCGAGGTTGCCGAGACCGCGGTTGTGTTCGAGGATTTCGTGCGCGATTCGCGTGAGCGCGCGAGAGATGCGCTCCGCATCCATGACTACCGGCATGCTGTCCCTCTTTGCGGACTCTCAGGTCCGCGTTAAAGAGTTGTGCGGACTCGACAGTCCGCGGTTACTGAGACTGGCGAATTATAGCATGCAGCGTGCGGTCACACGTCCGGCGGGCGCGTCGCCCCGAAGCCCGTCGCCTGTTCGAATGCGTGCGCCATCTTCAGGACGCTCAGGTCGTCACGATAGCGGCCAACGATCTGGATGCCGACAGGCAATCCATCGTCCGTGAAGCCGGCAGGCACTGAAACGGCCGGACGGCACGTGGTTGAAATCCAGTACGTCGTCTTCATCCACGCAACGTAGTTCTCCATGGCCACGCCATCAATCGACTTCGGCCAGGGCTCGGTCGCGTCGAACGGCGGCACCTGGTTTACCGCGCAGACCAGGAACTCGTACTTGTCCTGGAAAGCGCGCATGCGGTCAAAGAGCTGGCCCTGCTGCACCAGCGCCCGCCCGACGTCCTCGCCCGTCAGGTGCGCGCCAGATTCGATGTCCCAGATCGCATCGGCCTTGAACTCCGACCGGTGCTGCGCGAGAAGGTCCTTGTAGATCGTCCAACTCGCCCACGTGCGCAGCGTCAGGAAGGTGTCGTTGACGTTGCCGAAATCCGGGCACGCATCCTCGACAATGCAGCCGAGATCCTCGAACGTCTTGCGTTGACGCTCCAGCACGGTCCTGACCCTGGAATCGAGCGGCAGCCCGCCGAGGTCGATGGACCACGCGATGCGGACGCCCTTCAGGTCCCGCTCCAGTGGACCGGCAAACGCGTTCGTGTCCGACGCAAACGACTGCGTATCTCTGGTGTCGGCTCCCGCAACGACGCTGAGGCCGAAGGCGACGTCAGCGACCGAACGTCCCATCATGCCCTTCGTCGACACGCCGACGAACGGAATTGGCGTCGGCGCCACCGGCACCAGGCCCACGCTCGGTCGAAGCGCAACGATATTGTTGAAGTTGGCAGGATTGCGAAGCGATCCGCCGAGATCGCCGCCATCTGCGATCGGCAGCATCCCGGTCGCGAGCGCAGCTGCCGCTCCGCCGCTCGAGCCACCGGCGGTCTTCGTCCGATCGTACGGATTCAGCGTGGTGCCGTAGACGCGGTTGTAGGTCTGCGATCCCATCCCGAATTCCGGCACGTTGGTCTTGCCGATCAGGATCGCGCCGCTGCGGCGAATGCGCTCGACCAGTACCGAGTCGGCTTCGGGCATCAAGTGCTTGTGGATTGGCGAGCCTTTGCTCTGCGGAAAGCCGACCGTCGCTTCGAGATCCTTGTTCGCCGTGGGCAGACCGTGCAGTGGTCCGATCGGTCCGCCATCGCTCAGCGCCTTGTCCGCCTTGTCGGCCAGCGCGAGGCACGCATCGTCATCCAGCTTCGCAACGATCGCGTTGATGCGCGGGTTGAGTCGATCGATCTGCGCAAGGAACGCGGTCATCACTTCACGCGCCGATACCTTGCGCTCGCGAATCTGCCGGGCGAGATCACGCGCGCTGGCAAAGCAGAGCGCGTCGGCCTTCACATCCACTTCGCCTTCTTGAACCGGTACACGAGATACACGTCGATCAAGACCATCGCCGCAAGCGCCGTCGGATAGCCGTACGCCCATTGCAGCTCGGGCATGTTCGAGAAGTTCATCCCGTATACGCCCGCAACCATGGTGGGCACCGCAACGAGCGCGGCGTAGGCGGCCAGCCGCTTGGTGACCTCGTTCTCCTGGATCGTGATCAGCGACAGGTTCACGGAGATGGCCGTCGTCACCATGTCGCGCAGGTTGTCGATCGACTGCTTCAGGCGCAACAGGTGGTCCTGCACGTCGCGGAAGTAATCCTGCAGCCCGCTGCAGATCGGCGGCACGCGGCCGCCATACAACTTGCCGGTGACCTCGAGCAGCGGCTGGGTCGCGTGATCCAGCGTCATCAGCTTCCGCTTGAGGGAGTAGAGCGCCTCGATCTGCGCGCGATCCGTCTGGCCAGCAAAGATGCGCTCTTCGATCTCTTCGATCTCGGCGGTGAGATGGCTGATGACCGGGAAATAGCGGTCAACGACGGTGTCCATCAGCGCGTACAGCACATAGGCCGGCCCGTGCTGGAGCAGCTCGGGTTCCTGCTCGCACCGCCGGCGCACGTCGGCGAAGCCGAGTTGCGCATCGCGCCTGACAGAGACGATGTACTGAGGACCGACGAAGATCGCGACCTCACCGGTCTGCAGTTCCTCTCCCGCCGGTTCGATCAGGTGCAACACGACGAACAGCGAGGAGCCGTATTCCTCGATCTTTGGACGCTGATGGCCCTTCTGCGCGTCCTCGACGGCCAGTTCGTGGAGGGAGAATTCTTCCTGGAGTGCCGACAGTTCCGCCGGCTCAGGATCCTTCAGCGCCACCCAGACGAAGCAGTCCCGCCGCTGAAGGTGCGCGCGCACCTCGCTGAGCGGAATGTCGGACAGCTTCTGTCCGCGATCGTAAGCGACACAGTTGACGATCATCGGCGGTGTGATGGAGCCGCACGCATGATGACCCGAATCTGCGCGTGCGCGCAATCCCGATCAGGCGCGATCGCGGTGCTTGGCCTTGTACATGTTCTCGTCGGCGAGCTGCAGCGCCACTTCAGGCTGACCGTCGGGCGTCAGTTCCGCCATGCCGACGGAGAAGCGGCAGGTCAACTTGCCGCGATGCATCGACAGCCGCGCCGAGACGTCGCCGACCCGCGCGTCCGCCGCTGTCTTGTCCAGGCCCTGGGCGATGACCAGGAACTCGTCGCCGCCGTAGCGCACGACCTGGTCGCTGGGCCGGAAGGAATCCTTGAGCGCAGCGGCGAACAGCTGCAGGCAATGATCGCCCGCCGCGTGGCCATGCTGATCGTTGATGGCCTTGAAGCCATCGAGATCGAAGAACAACAGCATCGCGCTCTTGCCCTCGAGACTCTTGAACATGTTGCGGAGCGCCCGCCGGTTGATGGCCCCGGTGAGCGGATCGCGATCGGCCAGCCGGCGCAGATCTTCCTGTGCCAGCACCAGGCGCTGGTGCGACGCCTCGAGCGCGTGCCGGGTGCGTTCAGAGACCGCGAGCACCGAGCCCAGCACCATCAGCCATTCGGCGCCCATGTCGAATGACGAGCTCGCCGACAGGAACGCGCCGGCGGGTTGCACGAGCGAGGCCAGGGGGCCGTCAACCGGCGAGCGCCACTGGATCATGTAGGCGCCGGCCTCCGCCGCGGCGAGCAAACCACGCACGGCCACTCCGCCGGCGAGCCAGGTCACGCTGTCGGCTTTCGATTGCGCCAGCAGGACCGACATCGCGATCAAGATCACCGCCATCACCGAGTGCTGGACAATGCCCAGCAGTTCGATGTCGCGCAGCAGCAACCCGGCCAGCACCGCACAGGCGGCGAGACCGATGGTCAGCTGCCTCGTCGTGAACAGCCGGCCGTTCTTCGTCATGACCCAGGCGCCCTGCGCGAGCATCAACGCGAAGGCGGTCTTCCCGCCGACATACGCGGCAGCCACCAGGCCGAACATGCCGCCGGTCTGCATCAGCCAGTAGAGCGACGTGAATGTCAGCGCGAACAGGTTGGCGGTCCAGGCGCGCGCCCACCAGCGCAATTCCGGCCGCGGATTGGCCCTGGACAACAACCAGAAGAACGCAGCCACCATCGCCAGTGACAGCACCTGCACGGTGGTGCTCCAC
>DATMJU010000505.1:0-8746 GCA_035553795.1 Vicinamibacterales bacterium | reverse complement strand
GAGCGCGGCGTGTACGACGAGGCGAAGCGCTTCGCCGAGGCGATGACCATGGCGTACCACCGCCACCACGGCATCGACGTGCGCATCGTCCGCATCTTCAACACCTACGGCCCGCGCATGCGCATCCGTGACGGCCGCGCCGTGCCGGCGTTCATCTCGCAGGCGCTGGCCAACGAGGACGTGACGGTGTTCGGCGACGGCCGCCAGACGCGGAGCTTCTGCTACATCACCGACCTGGTCGACGGGATCATCAAGCTGATGCTGTCGAAGGAAAACGATCCGATCAACATCGGCAATCCGCAGGAGATGACCATCGAGCAGATCGCGCAGATGATCATCGAGATGACCGGCTCGAAGAGCAAGATCATCTACAAGCCGCTGCCGACGGACGATCCCAAGGTGCGGCAGCCGGACATCACGCGCGCGCGGACATTGCTCGGCTGGGAACCCAAGGTCTCGCTCGACCAGGGCCTCGGCCAGACGATCGACTACTTCCGCTCGAAGATCGCCGGCTCGTAGCGCGAGCTTCCCGGCGCCGCGGAATCACTGCGCGCTCGACGCCAGGCTCCGCAGACTGTCGCTGTCGCCGATTAAGTCGCGGCGGCGGTTGAACGTCCCGAGCCGGCACGCCGGTTTCGTGAATACCAGCTGCACGTCGCCGCAGTGGCGCTCCTCGAACGCCGCCTCGCAGAACCCGAGATACAGATCCCACATCCGGATGAAGCGCTCGTCGAACCCTTGCGCGCGGACGTCGTCCAGCCGCGCATGGAATCGCTCGCGCCACTGATGCAGCGTGCGCGCGTAGTGCGTGCCGATCTCGAGGGCGTGATGCAATCCGAACGTCGTGACCCGCGCCTGCGATGCGAGGATCTCCGCCACGGAGGCGAGTTCAGCGCCGGGGAAGATGCGCTTGGCAATCCAGCTCGGCGACCCCATGTAGTCGGCAAATCGCCAGTCGTCCACCGTGATGGTCTGCATCAACATCGCGCCGTCGTCGGTAAGCAGCCTCTGGCAGGCCGAGAAGAAGTCATCGTAGTGGCGAAGGCCAACCGCTTCGAACATCTCGATGCTGACGATCTTGTTGAACCGCCCGGTCAGGTCCCGATAGTCATCAAGCCTCACGTCGATCAGCGACTGCGCGCGTTCCGAGCGCGCGATGCGTGCAACCGCGTAGGCATGCTGCTCCGCGCTGATGGTCGTCGTGGTTACGCGGCAGCCGTAGCGCGTGGCGGCGTAAAGCGCGAAGCCTCCCCACCCCGTGCCGATCTCGAGCACGTGATCGTCGGGCCCCAGTTCCAGCCGGTCGCAGATCGTCCTCACCTTGTTGACCTGCGCGGCCGCCAGCGAGTCATCAGGCCGCTCGTAGATGGCGCACGAGTAGAGGAGATTCGGGTCGAGGAACAGTTCGAAGAACTCGTTGCCGAGGTCGTAGTGTTCCTTGATATTGCGGCGGCTCCCCCGCCAGGAGTTGTCGCGGGCGCGATGCGCCAGCCGCTCGATGGCGTTGGACACCAGCGTCACGGCGCGTGGCAGCGTCGCCATCGCCGTCCGGTTGGCGAGCATGACGCGCACCAGCGCGACGAGATCGGTCGTCGACCACAGCCCGTCCATGTAGGCGTCGCCAAGGCCGATCTCTCCCGCCGACACGACCCGCGTGAAGAAGGCGCGGTCATGGATGGTGAGATCGGCGTGGTGCCCGTCTCCGTCGCCGTAGGTGCCTTCACCTCCAGGCCACGTGACGCGCAGGCGTCCCTTGGCGATGCGTTGGAAGGTGGCGATGACGAGGCGCTCAGCGGCGCGGTTGAGGGTGGTGAACATATCGATTCAATGCCGTCCATTCACGGCGGGGACCTCGCTCAGGCCCTTCAGTCGCAGGCGCAACGCCTCGAGATGAATGCCGCCGATCACCTTCGCGGTCATCAACGGGTATGCCAGTAACGTCCTGCGCACGTTTGCGGCGGTCCAGGCGCGGCGTTCGAGGGTCAACGTCGCATCGAAGATCCGGTCCCCGGTCTGAAGGCTGTCGACATTCATGTGCGCGACGAGGGACTGGGCCGGGGGTGTCAGGATGAACTCGTACTTGGCGTCGAGGGTCATGAACGGCGAGACGTACAACGTCTTGTCCGTGAAGGCGCGAAAGCGCTTGTGAGAATCATCGAACGGCGTCAGCCAGTAGCTTCGCCGCCCGCCATAAGTGTTGCGCACGTCGGCCAGCACCCTCTTCACATGGCCATCCGCGTCGCAGCAGTAGTAGAGCGAGATCGGATTGAAGACGTAGCCTGCGTACCGCAGGTGCGTGAGCAGATAGATAGGCCCCTCGGGGCAAGTGTGGCCGGCCTGCTCCGCGCTGGCCTGCACGCGCTCGCGCAACGGCCTGGACGGATCGCCGATGTGATCGCTGTCGTGAAACGCCGCAAGGCTGAACCCGTTCATCGCCGTGAGCCGCGACACCGACATCTGGGGGCCGATGCGATCGATGTCGATCAGTGCCATGAACAGCGAATAGGTAAACGAGTGCTCGCGCGGCGTGAAGCGACGGTGCCGGATGGTGCCGGTATACAAGCCTGGCTCCAACGTCACCATTCCACCCCGAGGTCCGCGGCGACGCGCATCGCCGACAGCAGGCCGTCCTCGTGAAAACCGTAGCGCCAATAGGCGCCGCAGAAATGAGTGTGGCGTTCGGCGCTGACGGAACGCCATCGCAACTGCGCTTCCTCTGTCGCCGCCGTGAACTGCGGATGGCGATAGACCATTCGCGCAATGACCGCGCTTGCCGGGATCGGCCGGGGCGGATTCAGCGTGACGCAGTACTGCGTTCGCTCGTTGAGCCCTTGCAGCCGATTGAGGTGATACGTCACGATCGGCGGCTGGTCGCTGGCGGCGCCCAGCTGGTAGTTCCACGAAGCCCAGGCCCGCGGCTGGACCGGCAGCATGGTGGCGTCGGTATGAAGCACCGCCTCGTTCCCGGTGGTCTTGAAGGCAGCGAACGTCTCCCGCTCCGCCTCGCTGGGGTCGCTGAGCAATGGCAGGACCTCATCGCCGTGACACGCGAGCACGATCTCATCAAAGCGATGCGCCGAGCCGTCACGGAGCGTCACCGTCACACCGCCGTGCTCACGGCGGATCGCGGCCGGCGGACATCCCCGATGCACGCGGTCGCCGAGCGGACGCACCAGCGGGGCGACGTAGGTGTCGCTGCCACCCGCGACAACGCGCCACGGAACCGGTGAGGCCAGTGACAACATGCCGTGGTTGGACATGAAGCGCACCAGCGTGGTCATCGGGAACTCTCGAATGGTGGCGACCGACGCCGACCAGATGGCGGAGGTCATCGGCACGAGATAGCGGGCCACAAATGCCTCACCAAACCCACGCGTTTTCACGAACGTGTCGAGGGTGTGCCGTGGCGCACCTGGCAGCAGGACGTCCGGCGCTTCGCGATTGAAGCGGACGATGTCGAGCAGGAGGCGGTATTGATCGGGGTTGAGGAGATTACGGGGCTGCGCGAACACGCCGCCCAGTCCCCGGCTGCTGTACTCGAAGCCGGTTTGCGTACAGCGCACCGAAAACGACATATCCGAGGGTCGCGTGCCGACACCGAGTTCATCGAACAGCCGCACCAGGTTCGGATAGGTCTGACGGTTGTGAACCAGGAAGCCGGTATCGAGGGGGATCTCGCCACGGTCTCCCGCGACGCGGATGGTGTGGGTATGCCCGCCCAGGCGGTTGTCCCGCTCCAACAACGACACTTCGTGGCGCCGGCTGAGAAGGTACGCGGCCGCCAGCCCGGAAATGCCTGCTCCGATAACCGCGATGCGCTTCATGCGATGCGGTTTTGACGCGACACGAACGGCCTGAGGTCCCGGGCGACGCCAAGCGCCGAGAGCGCGCGCAGGCCGACATACGTGAGGTCAATCTCCCACCAACGCACACCCTGGCGACAACTGGACCGGCAATGGTGATGGTTGTTGTGCCACCCCTCGCCCAGTGTCAGCACGGCGAGCAGAAAATTGTTCCGGCTATCGTCATCCGTGGCAAACGGCCGCGTGCCCCAGATGTGCGCCACGGAATTGATGGCAAAGGTGGCGTGATAGAGCGCCACGGTGGCGAGCAGGAAGCCCCAGGCGAACACCGCGGGGCCACCGGCAAGCCACAACGCCCCACCGAAGAGCACCAACGGCACCCAGTGATAACGATCGAGCCAGCGCAGCTCCGGGAATCGGCCGAAGTCGGCGACGCGAGCCGGATCGTAGGTGTCATGTCGCGACGACAGGATCCAGCCGACATGCGACCACCAGAATCCATGCCGCGGTGAGTGCACGTCGCCGGGCCGATCGCTGTGGCGATGGTGATCGCGATGGTGCGCCGCCCACCACAGCACACCCTTCTGCCCTGACGTCTGCGCGAGCACGGCGAGGGCGAACTGCGCGGCGCGGCCCAGGCGGTACGAGCGGTGGCTGAAGTAGCGGTGGTAGCCGGCTGTAATGCCGAACATGCGGACCAGGTAGCTCGCGGCGAACCATACCCACAACTGGCGGTCGAAGGGCACGAACAGGACGGAGAGCGCCCCGACGTGCAGCAGGACGAAGCTCGTGGCCGGTGGAAACACCGTTCGATCTAATCAGCCGGGCTGCCTGTTGTCAAATCTTTGTCCATGACATAACATGGACAACATGTGGAGCCAATTCGGGATCGCCATCGTCACGATCATCGCGATGGACGCGCTGTGGCTGGGATGGTTGATGAAGGACTTCTACCGCCGCCACCTCGGGCACCTGGCGCGCATGGCCGACGGAGGCCTCGACCCCGTATGGCCGGTCGCCGCATTGGTCTATCCGGTGCTCGCGGGCGGCATCACGGTGCTGGTGCTCGGGCGCGCCAAGTCACCAATTGAAGCCCTCACGCTGGGTGCGTTCTTCGGCTTCGTGACCTACGGTGTCTACGACCTCACGAATCACTCGACCCTGCGCGGGTGGCCGGCGGTCCTGACGGTGACTGACATGGCGTGGGGCACGCTGCTGTGCGGCACGGCCGCCTGGCTCGCCTACACGCTGACGAGGCCGGCGTGACCCAGGTCACCTACCCGATTCGCGCGGTCGCCCGCATGACGGGCCTCAGTGTCGACACGCTGCGCGCATGGGAGCGTCGCTACCAAACGGTGGTACCGGCGCGTGGTGAGCGCGGCCGCGCGTATACCGATCGTCACGTCGATCGTCTCAAGCAACTCGCTGCGCTCGTCGCCGAGGGGCACGCCATTGGCTCAATCGCCGGACTGTCCGACGCCGAACTGCAACGGCTGCGGCGGTCGACCGAGGGTGTGAAGCCGGCGCCTGAACCGGGCGTTGATCTGGAACCGCTGTTTCGCGCGATGAAGCAGTACGACCTCGAGACGATCGAGGCGCAGTTCTACCGTTATTCCCTGCTGTTGCCGCCGACCGAGCTGATCTTCACCGTGGTGCTTCCAGCGCTGCGCGAGACCGGCGCTCGCTGGGCATCCGGCGTCGTGGCTCCTGCACAAGAGCATCTGGTATCGGGCATCATTCGCGGCGTTCTCGGCGGGCTGCTGCGCACCATGCCTCGGCCCGGTGCGCCTCGAGTGGCGTTTGCCACGCCGGCCGGCGAGCGGCACGAACTGGGTCTGCTCGCGGGCGCGGTGCTCGCCGCCGCGGCCGGCTATTCGGTCCTGTACCTCGGACCCGATCTGCCGCCGGGTGAGATCGCTCGGGCGGTGCAGAAGTCCGAAGCCGGCGTGCTGGTGCTGGCCGGCACAGCGCCGGACGTTGACTACTCCGAGCTGCGCACCTTGAAGCGAATCCCCGAGAACGTCAGCATCTGGACCGGCGGCGCCCGATCGTCCGATCTCACGACCGCAGTCGGACCCCGAGCGCGCCGCGTCGCGTCTCTAGAAGAGTTGCGCAACCTGTTGGACCGCCATGCCGCATAGCCCCCTGATCGATCGTCTTGGACCGCTGCTCGCCGCCCCTGACGAGCGCCCCTCCAACGGCGTCAAGACACTCCATGTCGAAACCGTGGTGCCGGCGCCAATCGAGACCGCCTTCGCCTTCTTCTCGGACGCCGCCAACCTTCAGCGGTTGACGCCGCCGTGGCTCAACTTCCGGATCCTCACGCCCCTGCCGATCGCCATGCACGCCGGCGCGATCATCGACTACCGGATCGGCCTCTACGGACTGCCCGTTCCCTGGCGCACCCGGATCGACGCGTGGGAGCCGGGCTTGATGTTCGTCGACCGGCAGATCATCGGACCCTATCGCTGGTGGCATCACCAGCACTGGTTCGCGGCGGTCGATGGCGGCACGCGCGTGATCGATCACGTCGAGTACGTGCCCCGCGCCCGCTGGCTGAGCGCCGGGTTGGTTGCGCGTGACGTCCAGCGCATCTTCGAGTACCGTCAGCAGGTGCTCGGGACACTCCTCTCGGAAGGATCCGCATCGTGATCTCTCGCCGGTCGATCGTCGCGCTGGTCGTGGTCATTGCCGCCGCGGTCGCCGGGGCACGCTTGCTGTCACGCGACTCCGGTATCGAAGTGACCGCGGCCCCCGTTGAACGCGTGCCGCTGCTGCAATCCTCCGTCACGGCCTCGGGCGAAATCGTCGCCGCCCGCTACGCGGAGATCGGCTCGAACGTGATGGGCCGGATCGTCGAGCTGTCGATCAAGGAGGGCGATCGGGTCACCGCGGGCCAGACGCTCGCCCGCATCGATCCGGTGCAAGCCGAGGCCGGCGCCGATGCCGCCAACGCCGCCCTTTCCGCGCTGGCGGCAGACGCGCAAGCGGCGGCCTCGCAGGTCCGCAGCGCGCAGGCCGGGCTCGAGGAAGCGCGCTCGCGCGCGGCCGAGGCCGCAACAGCCCTGACCCGCGCACAGCAACTGCGAGAGGCCGGGCTGCTTCCGGGCGCGGAATTCGATCGCGTGGAAGCCGCTGCGATCGCCGCCCGCGCACAGGAATCATCAGCCGCGGCAGCGGTCGACAAGGCTCGGCAAGCGGCGGCCGCCACCGAGCAGCGCGTCGCGCAGGGGCGCGCGGAACGCTCGCGCGCGCGCGATCAACTGTCGAAGACCGCCATCACCGCGCCGATCGCCGGCACCGTCAGCCGTCTCGACGTCGAGCTCGGCGAAATGGTGGTCGTCGGCGTACAGAACCAGCCGGGCACGATCCTGATGGTGATCTCCGACCTGAACACCATCAATGCGGAGGTCAAGGTCGCTGAAGCCGACGTGATGCGGCTCAAGACCGGCATGACGGCAACCGTCACGCTCGAAGCCGTCGCGGGCCAGAAGTTTCCGGGCCGAGTTGTCGAAATTGGCGCCAGCGCACTGCCGCAGATTGGCACGCAGGCAGCCGCCAGGGAGTTCCGCGTGAAGGTGCAACTCGATCAGGCCCCGCCGTCCCTCCGGCCGGGACTTACCTGTGACGCGGACATCGCCGCGGCCGAAAAGCGCAATGTGCTCACCGTTCCGCTGCAGGCGGTCGTGCAGCGCAACGGCGTTGACGGCGCGTTCCAGATCGTTGACGGCGTCGCCCGCTTTGTGCCGGTAACGACCGGCATCATCGGCGGATTGGTGGTCGAGGTCGACGGGCTCGCCGAGCAATCTCAGGTGGTGTCGGGACCAATCCAGGCGCTGCGAACGCTGCAGGATGGCATCGCCGTGACGGTCGCGACGCCACGCTAAACCTTCAATGCGCGAGGCCATAGCCCAAGCCATCGCGGCCATTCGAGCCAATCGACTGCGCTCCTCGCTGGGCGCGCTGGCCATTGCCGCCGCGGTCGCGACCATCGTCATCGTCGTCACCGCACTCGACGGGGTGCGGCGGTACGCCGAGGCGACCACGGCGCGCACCTTCGGCTCCGATACGTTTTTGATCGCCCAAGTCGCGTCTCCGGGACGTGTATCGCGGCGGGAGCTGCGCGAGCAACTGGCGCGCAATCCGCCAATCGTGCGATCCGACCTGGCGTTCCTCTATCGCTATGCGGGCGACGACGTGATCTATGCGCCGAACGCGCAAGCGCGGGCCGACGTCTCGCGCGGCAGCCTCGAGATCGAGGACGTCTCGATCACCGGCACCACGTCGATCCTCGCCGACATTCGCGATCTCAACATCGTTGACGGCCGCTTCTTCCGTCCGGATGAGGATCAGCGCGGCACGCAAGTCGCCGTCATCGGCGCGGACGTCGCTGACGCGTTGTTTCCGAACACCAGCCCGCTCGGCCTGCCGATCCGCATCGCCGGGCGCGCCTTCCTCGTGATCGGCGTGCAAGGCCGCATCGGCAATACGACGCTGGACAAGTACGTGTGGATGCCGCTATCGGCGCACTCCCGCGCCTTCGGCACGCCTCGAAGCCTGCAGATCTTCGCCAAGAGTCCGCAGGGCGACGCACAGGCCGCGGAGGATCACGCCCGCGTGTCATTGCGGGCAGCGCGGCAACTCGGCCCCGGCGTCAGCGACACCTTCGATGTGCTCGCGCCGGAAGCCGCGCGCGGATTCGTCGCCAACCTGTCGCAGCGAATCGGCGCCGCGGCGACGCCGATCTCGCTGATGGCGCTCCTTGCCGCGATCGTCGTGGTCACCAACACCGTGCTGGTGTCGGTGACGCAACGGACACGCGAGATCGGCGTCCGCCGCGCGGTCGGCGCGACCCGCGCGCAGATCACCAACGAAATTCTCGCGGAGTCCGTCGTGCTGGCCGTCGGTGGCGGCGTAGCTGGCGTATCGCTGGCCCTGTTGCT
>DATMJU010000504.1:0-2727 GCA_035553795.1 Vicinamibacterales bacterium | reverse complement strand
AGATCACGCCGTGCACCAGCGGGTGCGCGTCGAGGCCGAACAGCGCCTGTGGCCGCAGCATGGCGATGCCGAACGGTCCGTCGATCAGCACGTGGCGGCCGATGATGCCGACGTCGGCGATGCTCGGCAGCAGCAGCGTATAGGCCCATGTCAGGATGCCGATGGTCATGCCGGCGATCGCGCCCGCCGATGTGCCGCGGCGCCAAATCAGGCCGCCGAAGAACGCCGGCGCCAATTGCGCGACGGCGGCGAAGGCGAGCAGGCCGATGGCGGCGAGCTGCGCGTCGCCCGCCGAGCGATAGTAGAGGTAGGCAAGCAGCAGAATGACGAAGATCGAGGTGCGGCGGATCTTCAGCAGCAGTTCGCCGGCATCGCCGCGGGTGCCGACGAGATGTCCGCGGCGCTTCAAGACCATCGGCATTACGATGTCGTTCGACACCATGATGGCGAGCGCGACGGTTTCCACGATCACCATCGCGGTCGCGGCGGAGAGGCCGCCGATGAAGGCGATCAGCGTGAAGACGTCGGATTTCGCGATCAGCGGCAGCGCCAGCACGAACATGTCGCTGTCGATCTTGCCGGCCGGGAAGGTGAGCAGACCCGCCATCGCGATCGGGATCACGAACAGGTTGATCAGCACGAGATAGATCGGGAACAGCCACGCCGCGCGCTTGATCTCGGATTCGCTGTTGTTCTCGACCACGGTGACGTGGAACTGGCGTGGCAGCATCACGATGGCGACGAACGAAAGGAGCGTCATCGCGGTCAGCGAGCCGAACTGCGAATCGCGTGTCAGCACGGCGGCGGTGTCGGCGCGCTCCATCGCCTGCGAGAACAGGTCGTACGGCCCGTCGAACATCCAGTAGGTCACGAACACGCCGACCGCGAGGAAGGCGAACAGCTTCACCAGCGACTCGGCGGCGACGGCGAGCATCAGCCCGTCCTGGTGCTCGGTCGCGTCGATGTGGCGTGTGCCGAACAGCACCGCGAAGGCCGCCATCGACAGCGCGACGACCATCGCGATGTCGCCGAGCACCGGCTGCTCGGTGCCGGTCGAGGTCGCCACGTGGGTGAGGATGGTCGAGAGCGACGACGACACCGCTTTGAGCTGGAGCGCGATGTAGGGGATCGTGCCGACGATCGCGATCAGCGCGACGGTCGCGGCGACCGCCTGGCCCTTGCCGTAGCGCGCAGCGATGAAGTCGGCGATCGAGGTGATGTTCTGCGCCTTGGCGAGGCGCACGATGCGCATGATCAGCGGCGCGCCGAGGCCGATCATCAGGATCGGGCCGACGTAGATCGTGAGGAAGTCGTAGCCGGTGCGCGAGGCGAGACCGACCGAGCCGAAGAACGTCCAGGATGTGCAGTAGATCGCGAGCGACAGCGGATAGATCAGCAGCCGCGAGCGGCCGAACTGCCGGACGCGGTCTCCGTAACTCGCCACCACGAACAGGAGTCCGATGTAGCCGAGCGCCACTGCGACGACGACCCAGCCTTGCAGCATGCCGTCTCCTCAAAGCCGCCAAGTCTCAAGTCACCAGGCGCTGCAACCGCGCCGGGAGCCACTGTCAGGGATCAATCATCACAGATCGCGCGGGGTTGTCCACCGCCGCGAGGGCCCGGGAAAACCCCGCAAGGCCAAAGCTTTAACAGCAATCTCCACGATTGGGGATGCGCGCAGCGGGAGCCGCGCTAGGATACGGACAGTGATCCTACAGTGCATTGGAGGAGGCAGCAGATGTTGGACAAATTCAAAGAATTCGCGATGCGGGGCAACGTCGTCGATCTCGCGGTCGGCGTGATCATCGGCGCCGCCTTCGGCAACATCGTGAACTCGCTCGTCGGCGACATCTTCATGCCGATAGTCGGCGCGGTCACCGGCGGGCTCGATTTCAGCAACTACTTCGTGGCGCTCTCCAGCAAGGTCAACGCGGATTCGCTCGTCGAGGCGAAGAAGCAGGGCGCGGTGCTGGCCTGGGGAAACTTCCTCACCATCCTGATCAACTTCATCATCATCGCCGCGTGTCTGTTCGTGGTGGTCAATCTCATTCAGAAGCTCAAGAAAGCAGAAGCCGAGAAGCCTGCCGGCGCGCCGCCGCGCCAGGAAGTTCTGCTCACTGAGATCCGCGATATCCTGGCGAAAAAATAATCGCTGCCACATTCGGCAGCATGTTACCGCACGCGGGCGCGTGACGGTGCTGCGGTGGTGTTCCGTTGCCGCGTGTGTGCGAGAAATCCTTGCATGCGCGCGGCTGATTACGTTGCCTTAACTCTGACTCTCACAACCTCGACTGGCTGCAACCATTTCCGCGTTGCGGCGTTGCCCTCGTTAGCGACGAGTGGAGGGGTCGACGCATGACGAATCAGATGCAAGGCGAGGGCATCGAGTTTCACGTGACGAATTTTCCTGGTGAAGAGTTGCTGACACCACGTGAGCGGGAAGTTTTGGAGCAGATCACCAACGGTGCCTCCAACAAGGAGGCGGGTCGGCAACTCGGGATCAGCCCTCGAACGATCGAAGTTCATCGGGCCCGGATCATGGACAAGCTTCGGGCCCGAAACGCAGCCGATCTGGTGCGGATCGTCCTGTCACAACGGCACTGAAAACGGCGGACAGCCGCCAGCGATCATTTGACGCGGCCAAACCGGCGGCGCATTGATCGCTGTCGATGCCTCCGTCGACTGCAACTCCCCCGCGCGTCCTGTTGCGAACCGCCGAAACGCTCC
>DATMJU010000503.1:0-3151 GCA_035553795.1 Vicinamibacterales bacterium | reverse complement strand
GCGCTCACCGTTGGTAGGCGAGACCAGCGCGGGCGCCGTCATCTTGAGGGTAGAGCCATCAGCTGCGTTTGCGGTGGAGCCACCGACAATAGCCGTGGGGGTGGTGACGGATTGAGGCGCCTGGGAGCAGGCAGCGGCCGCCGTCAAGAAGGCAAGGCACGTCCCGACTCGAAACAACTTCATCAAGCAAATCTCCAAGATGTGGCCGGCGGAATGCTGTGATGGTGCATCGGGCTGGGGACCCATGCAGCTCACATGACCAGCCGCGATTGTAGCAGAACTTCACGAAGCTCCGGCATAAGCCCGTATTTTCCTAGTATTTAAAGGCCTACCCGGTTTTTCTCATGCTAACATCTTCGCCCGAGGGTCAACCCAGGGCCCCGCATGGGGAGCCAAGGAAAACGATGAACAAACCAGTTGTGACGCTTTTGATCGTGTGTGGTGTGCTTGCCGGTACCGTCAGCCAGTCCTTCGCGCAGGGCGCGACCTGGGCGGACCGCGGTTATATCAATGTTGGTTGGGGTGTGGAGTCTGGGACGTCCACCATGACCGACACGAGGACGGCGACGGTCTACGAAGAAACCGCGACGTTCGGCACCACCAGCGAGTTCACTTCGGGCAGCTTGTTCGACGTGGGCGTTGGCCTCCGGATCTGGAAGAACCTGACCGTCGGCGTGGCGTATCACCAGGAGCAGAACGACACCGAGGCGCAGATCACCGGCTCGGTCCCGAGCCCGGTCTTCTTCAACCGTCCGCGCACGCTCGCGGCGACCGAACCGCTGGACCGCAAGGAAGCCGCAGTGCACGCCAACCTCGGTTGGGTGTTGGCGCTCAACGACAAGTTCGACGTCATGATTTCGGGCGGACCGTCCTTCTTCCGTTTGACACAGGAAGTGGTGTCGGCTGTGCAGCAGAACGAGACCGCGGCGACGGCGACGACCGTCGGTGCCACAATCGAAACCGAGGAACGCAAGAAGAGCGTCACCGGTTTTAACGTCGGCCTCGATGCCACCTACATCGTGTGGTCGAACGACAGCGTCCGCGTTGGCGCCGGCGGCTTCTTCCGTTTCGCCACTGCTGAAACCGAGCTCGACATGTTGAGCACCAGCCAGCCGACGAAGGTTGGCGGCACGCAGTTCGGCCTCGGCGTCCGCCTGCGCTTCTAAGAAACGAACGAGGTGCCGATGCAGGCGCTTCGTCGAGATAGCGGCCGCGCGCGAATTGCCGCGTCGGTCTTAGCACTCCTGACAGCCGTCTCCATCTGGCTGTCAGCGGGCACTCTCGCAACTCCTGACGGCGATACCGGTCGTATCGCCGTACTTCCTGCAATCTGGATTCTTGGCGTCCTTGCTGCTATAGCCGTCGCGGCAGTCGAGGCGGCCAGGCTGCGCGTCGAACACGCGTGGCCGCTGTCGATCAGTCTGCTCATCTGGCTGCCGTTTCTGCCCGGATCAATTCCAACAGCCTTCTTCGTCTGGCAGGGACCGTTTGAGGCATTGGTGTGGGTGTTGGTGGCGGCAGGACTGCTGGCATCACGTCCGCCTCGGCTGCCAGCCGGGCTGTCGGATCCTGCGCGCGCCCCATGGCTGGCGGCTGCGATTGTTGCGGTGGCGTCGTTGATCGTGTTTGCCCAGGTGCGAGGGGTGATTCCTGGAGGCGACGAGCCTCACTACCTTGCCGCGACGCAAAGCCTGTTGCGTGACGCTGATCTGAAGGTCGCCAACAACTACGCACAGGGCGCTTACCTCGATTACTTCCCAGGCCGTCTCGAGCCGCATTACCTCGTGCGCGGCCTCGGTGGCGAGATCTATTCCGTGCATGCGCCGGGCGTGTCGGTCATCGTGCTGCCGGCATTTGCCGCGGCGGGATACGTCGGCGCCGTGGTGACGGTGGTGCTCATCGCCGCGGCGAGCGCCGCGCTGGCATGGCTGCTCGCATTTCGCATCGCCAGGCGAGACGCGGCCAGCGCCTGGGTTGGCGTAGCCGCGGTGTTCTTCACCGTGCCGTACTTCTTCCACACGTTCGCGATCTATCCCGAGGTGATCGGCGGCTTCTGCGTGTTGGTCGGTGTCTGGCTGCTGCTGGAACTGGCTGACGGCCGCGAGGCCAGCACGCGCGCGTTGCTGACAGCCGGTGCCGCGCTTGCGGTGCTGCCGTGGCTTCATAGCCGCTTTGCGGTGCTCGCCGGCATTCTTGGAATCATCATCGCGGCGCGCCTGGTGACGCGCGCTCGCGCCGGCGTGTTGCTGGGCAGATTCCTGGCCGTGCCGGTGATCGCGAGCGTGGGCTGGTTTGCGTTCTTCTATCTGCTGTGGGGGAGCCCGAGCCCGATGTCGCCGTATGGTGCGGACACCAGCACCTCGGCCTCCTACATGCTGCGCGGGTTGATCGGCCTGCTCGTCGACCAGCAGTTTGGCGTTCTGACCACTGCACCGATCTACGCGGTCGCCGCGATTGGTTGGATCGTGTTGCTCCGCCGCGAGCCGCGGCTTGCCATCGAGCTGCTGTTGCTGGTCGTGCCGTATGCCCTCACGGTGGCGTCGTATGCCATGTGGTGGGCTGGTTCCGCGGCGCCGGCGCGGTTCCTGGTGGCGGTGCTGCCAGTGGCGGCGTTGCTGATCGCGGTGGCGTTTGAGAAGGGAGCGGCGCCGCGACGCAGCGCGTTCGTGATCGTCGTGCTGCTTGCGAGCGTCGCCTTGATCCTGCCGCGCGCCTTCATCGAGAGCGGCCGCTTCATTATCAACAATCGCGGCGCCATAGACGGCACGCTGAGTTTTCTGTCGGGCATCGTGGATCTACCGTTTGGTTTGCCAAGCGTGCATCGCGATGGCGGGTCCGTGGCGGTTCGCGACGCCGCCATCTGGCTGTCGCTCTTGAGCATCGCGGCGGTGCTCGCGGCCGTCGCGGCCAGGAGGTTCGTCGCGGCGGCGTGGACCGTAAGTGCGCTCGCCTTCGCTTCTGCCGTCACGCTGGCCATTGGCCTCGTCAGCGGCGCTCATGAGATTGGGACGGTCACGGCGGATCGCTCGAAGCTGGCGGCCCTTGCGACGTATCGCCCGGCGATGCATCAGACGATCGTCGGCATTGACGCCAGGCGCCGGCTCACGCCGGAAGAATTTCTCGGGGCCATGGCTGTGAATATCTCCTGTCT
>DATMJU010000502.1:0-3750 GCA_035553795.1 Vicinamibacterales bacterium | reverse complement strand
ATGCAGTACGAGGCGCCGGCCGCGCGCACCACGTTCTCCTCGATCATCACGCTGCCCATGTCATTGGCGCCGAACGCGAGGCTCAACTGGCCGACCTTGCCGCCCTGCGTGACCCATGACGCCTGCAGGTTGTCGAAGTTGTCGAGGACCAGGCGCGCGATCGCCAGCGTGCGGAGATACTCGACGCCGCTGGCCTCGTTGATGCTGTGCGCCGCGCCAAGCTCGGTGTGATCCGGCTGGAAGCTCCAGGTGATGAACGCCGTGAAGCCGTTCGTCTCATCCTGCAGCGCGCGCAGGCGCAGCATGTGCTCGAGACGTTCCTCGTCCGTCTCCACCGTCCCGTACATCATCGTTGCCGTCGTCTTCAGGCCGGCCTTGTGGGCCTCGCGCATGACGCCGAGCCACTCGTCGGCGGTGGCCTTGTTGTAGCAGTTGAGGAGCTTGCGGACGCGGTCGACGAGAATCTCCGCGCCCCCGCCGGGCACGCTGTCCAGGCCGGCATCGATCAGGCGACGGATGACTTCCGCGGGCGTCAGCTTCGACGTGCGCGAGATGTGCAGCACTTCGGGCGGCGACAGGGCGTGGAGCTTGAAGTCCGGGAACTTCTGCTTGATGGCGCGGAACAGGTCTTCGTACCACTTCAGCGGCAGGTCCGGATTGTGACCGCCCTGCAGCAGCAGCTGCACGCCGCCGAGCGCGCGGGTCTCTTCAATCTTCTTGAAGATCTCCTCGAAGCCGAGCACGTAGCCTTCGTGGTCGCCGACACCGCGATAGAACGCGCAGAAGTTGCAGCGCGCGACGCAGACGTTGGTGTAGTTGACGTTGCGGTCGATGATGTAGGTGACCAGGCCGTCCGGATGCTTGCGCGCGCGCACCGCGTCGGCCATGCGGCCCAGCCAGTAAGTGGGCGCGTGGCGATACAGTTCCAGCGCCTCACCGGCTTCGAGCCGGCCGCCGGACAGGATGCGTGTTTCGATCGCCTCGAGATTCATACTTCTCTTGGCGCCCTTCCGGGCGCTTCTGCTTCGTAAAATCGCAGCGGCCTGAGTTCGGGCGCGACGCCGACCTCGGTGGCGAGCTGGTGAAACCGGCGCAATCCAGCCTGTTCGGCCTCGCCCAGTCCGTATTTGAGATTATCACGCAGGTAGACGAGCGCCCGTTGCTCCAGGGCGGCGTTGCCGCCTCCCGCCTGCCTGGCAATCTCGGGCAGGTGCGCGAGCCCGCGTTCCTTTGCAGCGGCCAGCGCGCGGCACTGCTCCGGCGTCGCCGCCCCGGGTCTGCCGACCCACATCGCGTACACGAACGGCAGGCCGGTCAGCGCCTTCCATTCGGCGCCGAGATCGATCTTGGTGACGTCCTGCTTTTTCGGATCGATATCAAACGCCGGGTCGCCAATGACGAGCGCCGCATCGGCACGCCGCAGCATCCCATCGAGGTCCGGCTCCGACGGGGTAAATCTGGGCTCGATGCCCCACTTCTTGGCGCACAGCACGCGCGTCAGCGCGACCGAGGTGCGCGAGCTGAGGTCGAGCGCAATCGTCTGCACCTCCTCAATCGGTTTCCGCGTGAACACGGCAACGGTCGCCACGTCACCGTCAGAGGCGATCGACACATCAGGCACGATCGTGTAATCGCCGCGCAGGTATTCGATCGCCGGGATCAAGCCAAGGTCCACGCGGCCCTCGTGCAGGAGCTCGGCGCATTTCGCGGGTACATCGAAACGCACGTCAAACTGATCGCGCAGCGCATCGAGCCCGTAAACCAGGGGCTTGGTATTCAGGTACGAGACCGCACCAAGTCGAAGTGGGGACATTGGTATCGCGTGTCCTACGAGCGGACGGGGGTTGACTCAGCCGGCCTGAACCCAGCCGCCTCGATATTGCGGCGCACGTCTTCCACCGACGTGCGGCGCCGCCCGAGCGACGCGTCATCGGTCGTCGACACGCGATCGAGGTCATTGGCGCCAAACGTCAGCGCCACCTGCGCAAGCTTCGGGCCGTATTGAGCCCAGTCGACCTGGATCGTCTTCACCATCGGCAAGCCGAGCCGCGCCAGCGCCACCGACCGCACATCGTCATAGCCCGTCGTGGGCACGGCGATTGACTGCTCTCTCGGCAGCGGCGCTACCGTTTGCAGCGACGGGATCGCCTGCACGATCGACCGCACCGTCATCACCCACTCCGTGCGCTTGCCGTCCACTGGCTTCTGCAACGACAGGCAATTCACCGGTAGACCCGCGTCGTGTGCGGCCTTGATCGCCGCGATGTCGGCAACCCGATCGACGGGCGCCTCGACGATCGCATCGAGGCCGGCACGCTTCAGACGCTTCAAAACGTCAGACAGGCTGCCCCAGTTGCGCTCCGCCACGTCCGCGAGCGAAAAGCCGGTCAGCAATTGCGGTCCGGCCAGCATCCGGGCCTCGGCGATCAGTCCCTCGGTTGCGTCAAGGGACGCAGGTAACGACGTCAGTCGAACTTCGGCACCAGTGGCACCTAAGGGACCTGAGGCACCTGCGAGCTCGATCACGCGACGATAGGTGACATCGTCGCCACATCGAGTCCGTCTGACCTCCTCGGCCAGCATTCCAAGCGACAACACATCCGACGCCCAAAGCTCGTCGAGCTCAGCTGCCGTCAACAATTCGCCCGCGCGGGCCCGGTCGGCAATCGCCAGGTTGATATTCACTGCTTCATCAGCTCCACAATCTTGACTGCCAGGGCCAGTGCGGCCCGGCCCTGCTCCCCGGACACCGCGGGTGCCCGCTTGTCACGCACGGCGGCGACGAAATCCTCGAGTTCGGCCTTCAGCGGCTCGTCGCCTGGGACCGTCAGCTTGCCCCCGCCAATCTTCGGCATGCCCGCCGGCTGCGCTTCGAGCTGGAACATCTCCACCTCGCGCGCCGCGGTATCGATCGAGACGTAGCGCTCGCGCTGGAAGAAGCGGATCTTTCGGATCTGATCCTTGCTGATCCGGCTGGCCGTGAGGTTTGCGATACAGCCGTTCCTGAATCGCACGCGGGCGTTCGCGATGTCGACCTTCGGCGTCAGCACCGGGACGCCCACCGCCTCAACGCTCTCAACCTCGCTCGGCACCATGCTGAGGATCAGATCCAGATCGTGGATCATGAGGTCCAGCACGACGTCGATGTCCAGGCTGCGGCCCAACTGCGTGCCGAGCCGATGCACTTCGATGAACCGGGGATCGCTGACGTACGGCCGCGCTGCCGCTACCGCGGGATTGAACCGCTCGCTGTGGCCAACCGCCAGCACGACTCCCTTCGCCTTCGCGGCCGCGATCAGCGCGTCGGCCTCGGCCAGCGTCTGCGTCACCGGCTTCTCGACCAGCACGTGTACGCCCGCCTCGACCAGCGGTTGCGCAAGTTCCGCGTGGCTTTCCGTCGGCGCGGCAATCACCGCAATCTCGAGCCCGCTGATCTCGCGCGCGTCGGCAAACGCCGTGGTGTGGTACTCGCGCGCGATCTCCGCGGCGCGGTCGCGATTGATGTCGACGACACCGGCGAGCGAGACACCCGGCAACGACGCCAGGATGCGAGCATGGTGCTTCCCAAGATGGCCGACGCCGACCACTACCGCCTTCATTCGCCTCCGCCAGGGCTGCGGCGCAACAGGCTCCTGCCCACCACAGCGATACCGGCCTCATTCGCTGACGCGAAGAACGCCTCTTTGTCGAATATCAATGTCTTCCCCGCATCCACCGACAGCACCTTCGCGCCAGCGGCACGCATCGCCT
>DATMJU010000501.1:0-3022 GCA_035553795.1 Vicinamibacterales bacterium | reverse complement strand
ATCGGGAACTTGTGTCCCTCCGGCAGCGGCAACACGAAGTGGTCTGAATAGAAAGCCTTCACCGCCAGATAATGTAGCTCTTTGGGGCAAATTAAAGGCCTTCACGACGCCAAAGATTATGTAACTCTTTGAGCAGTGATTCATCGGATTCGGACGATCGATGCGCACGCGGCCGGAGAGCCGTTGCGCCTGGTTATTGAAGGGTTGCCCGCGCCTGAAGGCCGCACGATGCTCGAAAAGCGGGCGTGGGCCCAGAAGCGCCTCGATCACTTGAGGCGCGCCATCATCCTCGAGCCGCGCGGTCACACGGACATGTACGGCGCCCTGCTGACCGAGCCGGTGACGCGCGAAGCCAACGCCGGCGTGCTGTTCATGCACAACGAAGGCTGGAGCACGATGTGCGGTCACGGGATCGTCGCCGTGACGACGATGGCGATTGAACGAGGGTTGATCTGGGCGGACTCCGCCGCGCCGGCCGACGGCCGGAAGCCGACCTCGATGGAGATTCGCTACGACACGCCGGCAGGACTCGTCCACGCGCGCGCCCACCTCGCGCATCACGGCGACCTGGTGCGTGTGGAATCCGTGGCGTTTCGTAACGTAGCGTCGTTCGTGTTCGAGCCGTCGTTGCTGGTCACGATCGGAAGCCGGAAGATTCCGGTGGACGTGGCGTTCGGCGGCGCCTTCTACGCCATCGTCGATTCAGAGGCGGCCGGCGTGCCGATTGATGCGGCGCACCTTCCAGAGCTGCGGAAGCTCGGGATGGCGATCGCCCGTGAAGTGGAGAAAATGAAGCGCATCGTGCACCCCGTCGATGCGGGCCTCGAAGGCATCTACGGCACCATCTTTACCGCGCCGGCGCAACTGCCGGACGCGCACCTGCGCAACGTCACCGTGTTTGCCGACGCGGAGGTCGATCGCTCTCCGTGCGGTACCGGCACCGCCGCCGTGATGGCCGTCCTCAACGACATGGGATTGCTGCTGGACGACGTACCGTTCGTGCACGAGAGCATCGTCGGCACGACGTTCCGCGGACGAGTGATCGAGCGCGTCGAAGTGGGAGAGAAGAACGCGATCGTCCCCGAGATCGAAGGCTCTGCCTGGATTACCGGCGAACACACCTTCCTGATTGACGGGGACGACCCCTTGAAGTCCGGCTTCCGCTTGTAGCGACAAACCTTCAGGTTTGTCGATCTCGATCCCGTGGCGACAGACCTTCAGGTTTGTCGATCGCTCACTTCAGCGCCGCAATCGCTCCGAAGTCGAAGTTGGACGCAAACGCGTGCAGCTCGCTGATGTCACTGATCTCGCGGCCCTCAATCGTGACCATGAATCGCTTGCCGAGCAGCACATCGAGCTCGCCGTTCTTGCGATCCTTGTTCCACTTCTCGATCGCGGGATTGCCGCCAATCGTCGTGGACTTCTCGTACCCGCGGCTGGTCTCGCGGCTGTACCCGGACGCGAGCATCATCGACCACGGCGCCACCAGCAGCTGTGCGAAGCCGGTGTCGACAATCTTGACGTCGATGCGCGCGCTGTCCTTCGTATAGCGCGTCTCGATCTGCGAGAAGGGGACCGGCATGGTCATCCGCTCACCTTCGGGTTCCTTCATCTCCCACCCGGAGACCTTGGGCAGCTGTGCTTGCAGCGTCTGGAACGAGACTGGTTCAACCGGCTTGCCGTCACCGCCGGCCGCGTTCAACGCGTTGGCCATGCTCTGCATTGCCTTCGCGGCTTCACCAGCGCCGGCGGTCGCCGCAGCGGTACCCGTTTGGGCCGCGGCCTTGCCCAACGCTTCAGCGGCCTGTTTCAGGTCCTCGGCGGCCTTCTCCGCGGCTTTCTGTTCTTCGGATTTCCCGCACGCCGAGACGGCCACCGCCAGCACACAGGCGAAAATCACTGCCCTCATCGCGAACTCCTTCTGCCCCGGGGGGAGCGAAGTCGTTAACAACAACTACCAACCGATTGCGAGCCCATCCTTGCGCAGATCCGATCCGCCGAGCAACACGCCGGTCTTCGGGTCGATCATGATCGCCTGGTATCCGCCCATCTGGCCGCGGCCGTCGCGCAGCACGTGGCCCTTCGCTTCGAGCGCCTTGCGAATGTCGGCGCCGATGCCGCTTTCGAGCGCGAGCTCCTGGCCCATGTGCCGCATGCGAGCCGCATCGCCGGCTTCCTGCACGTGCATGCCGAAGTCCACGAAGTTGGCGACGATCTGCGCGTGTGCCTGCGCCTGGTTGTCGCCGCCCATGACGCCGAATGCGACCCACGGCTTGCCGTCCTTTGCGATCATCGCCGGCACCAGCGTGTGCAGCGGCCGCTTGTGCGGACCGATCTCGTTGGGGTGGCCGGGAGTCAGGTTGAAGCCTGATCCGCGGTTGTGCATCGTGATGCCGGTTTCGCCGGCGACGAAGCCGGCGCCGAAGCTGCCGAACAGCGACTGGATGAACGACACCACGTTGCCCTGTCCGTCGGCCGCCGTCATGTAGATCGTGTCGCCGAGATCGCGCCCGTAGAAATCGTCAGGCTGACTCGAGCGCGATCCGGCGGCCGCCACTCCGGCCGTGAAGCGCGGTGTCACCCTGGCCATGTTGATGTCTTTGCGGCGCGTCGCGGCGTAATCCTTCGAGAGCAGGGTCTTCAGCGCGTCCTTCGGCATCGCATCGCGATCCGAGAGCACCGCGCCGCGATCGGCGAAAGCGATGCGCTTGGCTTCGGTGACGACGTGCAGGTAGTCGGCGGAGTTGTGGCCGAGCGCCTTGATGTCGAAGCCTTCCATGATGTTGAGCATCTCGAGCGCGACGAAGCCCTGCGTGCTGGGCGGCATCTCGAGCACGTCGTAGCCGCGATAGTTCGTCGAGATCGGATCGAGCCAGTCCGCCTTGTGATCGGCGAAGTCGCGCATGTCGAGCAGGCCGTCACGCGCCTTGATGTCGGCGACGATCGCGCGCGCGATCGATCCCTTGTAGAACGCGTCGCGCCCTTCCTTGGCGATTTGCTCGAGCGAGCGCGCCAGGCGCGG
>DATMJU010000500.1:0-8400 GCA_035553795.1 Vicinamibacterales bacterium | reverse complement strand
CGGCAGGGCGGACGACGCCGGCGGCGGCGCCGCTGAGATTCGTGGAGCCAGTCGTTTCGGATCTCAACGGCCCGAATCCCGTCCTCGCGCCAGACGGAAGCTTCATCGTCTATCAGACCGACACCCTGCGGCTTCGGCGATTCGATGAGCTCGAGACGCGCGAGATCCCCGGGACGACGGGCGCCGGCAATCCGTTTGTGTCTCCTGACGCACGGTGGATCGGCTTTTACGCGGACGGGAAGTTGAAGAAGGTCGGCGTCGAGGGGCGCGAGCCGGTGACCATCACCGAGGTCTCGTCGGACTCACCGGGCGCCGCGTTCATCTCGAACGATCGCATTCTGTTCTCCCCCGGCTGGTACCGGTCGGTGCTGCAGAGTGTGTCCGCCGACGGCGGACCGGTATCGCCGGCCAGCACGCTCGACGAAGCCGCCGGTGAGCGCGGTCACTGGTGGCCGCACGCGCTGCCAGGCGGGCGCTATGTGTTGTTCACCGTCTGGTATGCATCGACCGGGCTCTCGGCCTCGAAGATTGCAGTGCTCGATCTCGAATCGGGCACGCATCGCGTGCTCTTCCCGGGCGCGATGCCGCAGTTCGCGAACGGCCACCTGCTGTTCTATCGCTCCGGCCAGTACCACGCGGCGCCGTTCGATCCGTCAACACACACGCTGACCGCCGAGCCGTCCGCGGTGCTGCCGGATGCCTTGGGCCTCGACCCGGCCGGCGACAACAACGTCACCGTCTCGCTGGCCGCCAATGGGATGGTGGCGTATTGGCCTGGCGAGCTCTACCCGCTGATGCAATTCAGCTGGGTCGATCGCAAGGGACACGTGACGCCGACACCGATTCGTTCGGAGGTCGAGGGCGCAGATCTATCGCCTGACGATCGGCAGGTGATCGTCGGCCGCCCCCAGGCGGGCCTGTCCAGGATCTGGCTGTTCGATCTCTCCGGCGGCGAACGGGCGCTCGACGGCGACGGCGCCAACTGGGGACCGCACTGGCATCCTGATGGCCGCCGGATCATCTACACGACGATCCGCAAGGGCGAGTACGACGTCGCCATCCAGTCGATCGACGGCCCGCAGGAGTTCGTGCTGGCATCGGACAACGACGAGGGCGCCGTGTCGTGGACGCCGGACGGACGCATGATCGTCAAGGAGTGGATCGCAAACGGCCCCTCGTCCATCCAGTTGCACGATCCCGTCTCGAAGGCTCGCGTCAACCTGGTAAGTGGCGACTTCGAGAAGTGGGAAGCCGAGGTTTCTCCAGACGGCCGGTGGCTGGCCTTTTGTGCCGATCCCAACGGAGTGTTTGCGTTGTACGTGCGCCCTATCGCGGAACGCGGAACCATCCAGCGGCTGGCGCCGGCGGGTTCGTATTGCACCGCTCGCTGGTCGCGGGCCTCGAAGGAACTGGCGTTCATCCGCGGCGACAACCTGGTCACCCTTGCCTACGCTGAGCGCGGCGATCGCCTGGAGCCGCTCCAGGAGACGGTCGTCGCGACGTTGGCGCGCGGTACGGAGTTGTACGGGATCTCGAATGACGGCAACCGGTTCCTGGTTGGCATCCCGCCGGCCGAGAACGTCCCCGTGACAGGGATCCGGATCATTGCCGACGGGATCGCCGCAATACAGCGCCGCTAGCGCACCAACAGCTTCTGTACGCGCCGGCCCGTCCCGACCTCGCTCACGTAGAGATTGCCTCGCGAGTCGCTCGCGAGGTTGTGCATGAAGATGAACTGGCCCGCGTACCGGCCGATGCGTCCGTACGCTCCGACTTCTTTCAGGCTTTTCCGGTCGAGGATGCGGACGCGTCCGTTGCCCGCATCCGCGACGTAGAGCCATCGCTGCTCGCGATCGGGAGAGAACGCGGTGCTGAATGACGTGCCGAGCAGCCGAGTCTTGCGCTCGATGAAGACCTCGCTCTGGAACTTGCCGTCGATCGTGAACACTTGCACGCGATTGTTCAGGCGATCGTTGACGTAGACGAGCCCGTCGTTCGAGACCTTGATGCCGTGCACGGTGTTGAACTGCTGCGGGCCGGGTCCTTCGCCGACAAACTCCTGCTTCGTGCTGTCGTCGGGCGCGTTGCCGTACGCGCCCCACATCCGCTTGAACGCGCCAGTGTCGGCATCGAGCACGAGCACGCGCCGGTTGATGTAGCCGTCGGCCACGAACACTTCGTTGGTCGGCTGGTGCACCCAGATGTCTGCGGCGTTGTTGACGTTGCGTGGATCGAGGCTGCCCTTGCTCATCCCGCGTCGCCCGACTTGCAGCAGGAACTTGCCGTCGCTGGTGAACTTCAGCAGGAAGTTCTCCTTGCCCTCACCCATGCGCGGGCCGCCGGCTGACGAGATCCAGACGTTGCCTTTGTAGTCGACGTGAATGCCGTGCTCGTCCGCGGGCCACTCGTAGCTCTTGTCGGCCGGCTCGCCGCCCCAGCCGCGAAGGTAATTGCCTGACGAATCGAACTCCATCACCGGGGGCGGCGCATCGCAGCACTCGGCTTCCGGATTGCGCTTCTTCTCGTCGTTGTTGAGCGACCATGGGCGCTGCAAGACCCAGACGTGATCCCGCGCATCGACGGCAACGCCGGACACCTGGCCGAGGATCCACTGCTTCGGCAGCTTCGGCCACTGCGGATCGACCTCGAACGCCGGGACCGTTCCCGCTTGCGCACCGGCGCGTTCGAGTGCATTCGACGTGACCGAGAGCGCGACCAGGACGGCCGCGAGAAGGAGCGAAGCGCGGGTCAGGCTCATGGGAGCGCCAGTATAATCGCGCATGCTTCGACGAACATTTCTGTCTCTACTTGTCATCGCGCTCGCGCTCGTCGCGATGCCGCAGCCGGGTCTACACACCGGCCTTCACGCACAATCTGCCGCGCGTCTACAGGCCAGCGACATCGCCGGCTTGCGCCTGCGCAGCATTGGACCGGCGACGATGTCCGGCCGCTTCGTCGACATGGACGTCGTCGAATCCAATCCCTACATCATGTACGTCGCGTCATCGACCGGCGGCATGTACCGGACGATGGACAACGGCATCACGTGGGCGCCGGTGTTCGAGCGCGAAGGCACGCACTCGATTGGTGACGTCGCCATCTACCAGCCCGATCCAAACATCATCTGGGTCGGCACCGGCGAGCGCGCCAATCGGCAGAGCGTCAGCTGGGGAGACGGTATCTACAAGACCACCGACGCCGGCAAGACGTGGACCAACGTTGGACTCAAGACGTCGATGCACATCGGCCGCATCGTGACGCACCCGTCGGATCCATCGATCGTCTATGTGGCCGCGCAGGGATCGGTGTGGGGGCCCGGAGGCGATCGCGGCGTCTATCGCACGATGGACGGCGGCAAGACATGGCAGCGCACGCTGCATGTCGATGACGACACCGGCGCGACCGATATCGCGATGGACTGGAACGATCCGAAGGTGCTGTATGCGGCCACCTATCAGCGCCGCCGCAGCGCGTTTGGCTTCAACGGCGGCGGGCCCGGCAGCGGGCTGTGGAAGAGCACCGACGCAGGAGCAACGTGGACGAAGCTCACCGGCAACGGCTTGCCCGAAGGTGAGTACGGACGCATCGGCATCGCCGTCTACCGCAAGGATCCGCGCACCGTCCTGGTGAGCATCGAACAGGGCTTCCGCTACAACGCGTCAACGGCGTACACCGAACGGCGCGGCGGCCTGTATCGCAGCAACGATTCGGGCAAGACCTGGCGATTCATGTCGAACTGGAATCCGCGGCCGATGTACGCGAGCCAGCCGACGATCGATCCGCAGGACGATCGCCGCGTCTACATGATGAATCAGTACTCATACTCGGATAACGGCGGTGAGACGTTCACCTCGCCGAACCAGACGCTGCACGGCGACGATCGCTTCGTGTGGATCAACCCGAAGGATTCGCGCCACGTCATCAAGCTGGATGACGGCGGCATCGGCATCTCCTTCGATCGCGGCTTGAAGTTCCTCTACGTGCAGAACCTGCCGGTGTCGCAGTACTACCGCGTCGCGGTGGACAACGATCGCCCCTACAACATTTACGGCGGCCTGCAGGACAACGGCTGCTGGAAAGGCCCAAGCGCGGTCTGGACCACGAACGGGATCCTCAACGAGCACTGGTCGCGGCTGTGCGGCGGCGACGGATTCTTCTCGGTGCCCGATCCGTCGAATCCCCGCAACGTGTTCTCGGCGAGCCAGTTCCTCGGGCTCGCGCGCAACGACACGCGCACGTGGCAGAGCCAGGACATCCGCCCGGGCGATCCGCAAGGCGCGATCGGCGATCGCCGCAACTGGAACACCTGGGGCAAGGGCGTTCCGCAGCAGGTCCTCGGCAACGAGTGGCACTACGCCAACTGGGATGCGCCGGTGGTGTTGTCGCCGTTCGATCCGTCCACGATCTACGCGGGCGGCAAGCACCTCTTCCGCTCGCGCGACCGCGGCAACTCTTGGGAGGACCTCGGCGACATGACGACCGGCGTCGATCGCTCGAAGCTTCCGTTGATGGGCCGCATGCCCGACGAGAACATGCTGTCGGTGGACGATGGCGTGCCCTTCTATCCCGGACTTGTTGCGATTGCGGCCTCTCCGATCCAGAAGGGTCTGCTCTATGTGGGCTCGGACGACGGCCGGTTGCGAGTCTCGACCGATGACGGCAAGTCGTGGACGGACCTGCAGGATCGGCTGCCGGGCGCGCCGAAGTCTTCGTGGTTCGGCAGCATCGAGGCGTCGCGCCACAACGCGCTCACCGTGTACGTGGCGATGGACAACCATCGCAGCAACGACTTCGGCAACTGGATCTTCAAGTCGAGCGACGGCGGCAAGACATTCGCGAACATCGCGGGAGACATGCCCGCGGGCCGCGTGGTGCGCACGATTCGCGAAGACGTGAAGAATCCCAACCTGTTGTTCGCGGCCACCGAGATCGGATTGTTCTTCACGCCGAACGGCGGCACCAACTGGATCGAGCTGAAGAACAACATGCCGACGCTGCCCTTCAACGATCTCGTGATTCACCCGCGAGACAACGACCTGGTGCTGGCCTCGCACGGCCGCGGCATCTGGATCCTCGACAAGATCAACGCCCTACAGGAGATGACGCCGCAGGTGATCGCCTCACCGTCGCACCTGTTCACCGTGTCACCGGCCTACCAGATCCGGCAGACCAACCTGAAGGCGCATACCGGCGATATGTGGTTCCGCGGAGAGAATCCCGCGAACGGCGCGTTGATCGATTACTGGATCGGCACGCCCGGACCGGCGCCGACGGTGACCGTCCACACGGCATCCGGCCAGCTCGTGAACACGCTTCGAGCCACCGGCAATCGCGGCGTAAATCGCATCGTCTGGAATCTTCGTGAAGCGGACCTGCCGATTCGCGGCGGCGGCGGTGGCGATGATGATGACGATGCACCGAGGGGTGGCGGCGCGCCTGGTCCACTGGTCGCGCCAGGCACGTACATCGTCCGGCTGGTCGCGGGGAATCAGAAGCACGAGCAGAAGGTGGAAGTGCGCGAGGATCCGCGCGTCGACATTTCTCCTGCCGAGCGCAAGCAGTGGACGGATGCCGTTCAACAGGCGGCCGCGCTCGCTCGCGAGTTCGCCCCGGTGAACGATCGGATCCAGAAACTCGGAGGCACCGGCGCCGACATCGTTGACCTGAAGCGCCAGTCACGCGAGTTGCTGTCACGGATCAGCGGGTTGTATGGAGCGCTCGGGCGATGGACCGGGGCGCCGACCAAGGATCAGTTGTCCCGCCTCGCTTACTACCAGCAGATGGCGAAGACGTTGAATCGCTAGAGATTTGAGGCGGGGGCCGAGGCCCCCGCCCTTCGATCGAAGCTCATTCTCCAACCGACTGGATCGGGACGATCCAACGTACCCGACGGGACAAACGGCACCTCTCGGTGACGAACGAGAGGTTGCAGCTTGACCTGTCTCTACTTGTCACCGATAGTGCCTGCATGATCCGCGAGCCGCGCGCCGTCTGGCTCATGTTGATTGCGATCAGCGTTGCCTACGCGCTGTTTGCAGCCATCGTGTCGGTCGGCTATACGGCAATCTACGGCGTGTCGCGCTGGTCGCTGAGGCCGGACACGACCGCGATCTTTCCGTACCTCGTCTTGATGAACATCGCGATGTGGACGGGCTTCGCGCTGTGGACGCCGGCGATCTTCTGGCTCGGGCGCCGATTCCGTTTCGATCGTCATGGATGGCGGCGCGCGATCGCCGTCCACGTTCCAGCGTCGTTCCTGATCACCGCCACTCACCTCGCAGTCGTCGGCGTGCTGCGCTTCTACCTGCAGGGGCTTCGCGGGGGATCGCCCGATCTCAGCGACACGATGCTCGACGCCTTCTTTCGATCCGTAGACCAGGTACTGCCGGTCTACTGGGCCATCATCGGCCTCCAGCACGCGATGGACTACTACGGCCAGGCGCGCGTCAAGGAGGTGCGCTCGGCGCACCTTGAAACTCGGTTGATGGAATCGCAACTGCAGGCGCTGCAGCAGCAACTGCATCCGCATTTCCTGTTCAACACGCTGCACGCGATCTCGTCGCTCGTGCATCGCGATCCCGACAAGGCGGACCTGATGATCGAGCGGCTCAGCGAGCTGCTTCGCCTGACGCTACGCAAGGTCGGCCAGCAGGAAGTGGAGCTGGCCGAGGAGCTCGAATACCTCCAGGCATACCTCGATATCGAGCAGGTTCACTTCGGCGATCGGCTGCGCATCGAGTACCGCATCGACGCCGGTGCGATGGACGTGCTGGTGCCGACGTTGATCCTCCAGCCGCTGGTCGAGAATTCGATCCGCCATGGTCTCGAACCGATGATGCGGACCGGGTTGCTGTCTGTCGAGGCGCAGGCCGACGGCGACACGCTGTGGCTGCGCGTTCGCGACAACGGGTCCGGCCTGCCGAAGAACTGGAAGCGGCCCGACTTCGCTCCTTCGGAGCTACGTCGAGGCAAGCGCGAAGGCGTTGGCTTGTCGAACACGCGGTCGCGGCTCGATCGCCTCTATGGCGAGCAGGCGGCCGTGACGGTGCGCGAGAATCCCGGTGGCGGCGTGCTGGTCGATCTCTACCTCCCGCTTCGTCGCGCGGTCGCGAACGAGGAATCCATGGAGGTTGCCTGATGATTCGCGTCCTCGTCGCCGACGATCAGCCGATGGCTCGTGAGCGGCTGGTGTCGCTGCTGGCCGCGGAGCCGGGCATCGAGGTCGCTGGAGAAGCGGCATCCGGGCCCGAAGCGGTCGAGTGCATCCGGCAGGCGGCGCCGGATCTCGTGTTCCTCGATATGCAGATGCCCGGCCTGGATGGTTTCGGCGTCATCGAAGAGATCGGCCGCGATCGCATGCCGCCGACCGTGTTCGTCACGGCGCACGACGAATACGCAGTGCAGGCGTTCGAGGTCCAGGCGATCGATTACCTACTCAAGCCGTTTGGCCGGAATCGCTTCCAGTCGGCCCTGGCTCGCGCGCGCCGCTATCTCGAACGGGAAAGGCAGGGGGAAATGGCCGGTCGTCTTGCGGAACTGCTGCAGTCCAACGCGCGCCGCCCTTCCGGCGAACGGCTGCTCGTCAAATCCGGCGGCCGCGTGCAGTTCGTGGACGTGGACAGCATCGACTGGGTCGAGGCCGAGGGCAACTACGTGCGGCTCTACGCCGGCGAGCAGGTTCACTTGATGCGCGAGACCATGAATGGGTTGATCGACAAGATCGGCGCGCACAAGTTCTTCCGCATCCACCGCTCGCGGATCGTGAACATCAATCGCGTGAAGGAAATGCTGATCGCCGGCGGCGGCGATTACCAGGTGGTGTTGTTCGACGGCACGAAGCTCGGATTGAGCCGCCTATATAAGGACGCGTTGCAGGAGCAGCTAACGGGTCGCTAGCGGCTGCGCGTCCATCCCCATGATGTTCGCCTCCCTGCGGTCCCAGTGCGCGTAGATCACCTTGCCGTCCTTGCCGACAGTGAAGCCCGGCCAGGAATAGTTTCCTAACCACGCCGCATCGACGCCCGCGCCACCGTTCAGCGGCGCTCGTCGCACCACGACCTGATCGGCGGTCACGCCGAGATAGTAGATGCCGTGAGGCGTCACCTGCCAGTTCAAGGTCTCCGCAGCGCGCACGGCCGGCACCAACAGCGTTGCCGGTCCACCTACCGCGCTCATCGTCCAGATGCCCTGCTGCTCCAGGCGCGTGAACAGGATCGACGCGCCGCCAGGTGACGGCTGCGCCGCGTATCCGCCATCGATCGACAGTTGCTTGCGCGATCGATCGGCGATGCGCATCTGCATCAGCTGCCACGTGCCGCCGACGCGAGCGCCGAACAGGACGGACGCGCCATCGTGGGACCAGGCCGGCGCGACTTCGTCTTCCTGGTCGTCGGTGAGCTT
>DATMJU010000499.1:0-3735 GCA_035553795.1 Vicinamibacterales bacterium | reverse complement strand
GTGCACTACCTGTTCCAGGCGCTGCGGGCGTTGCCGCCCCGGCAGGTCTACCGCTCGCTCGTCCTGGGCTTCATGATGGCGCATGCCGATCCGCGCTACGTCGGCGTCAACATCGTGATGCCTGAAGACGCGTGGCTGGCGCGGCGTGACTATGCGCTCCACATGGCGATGATCCGCTTCCTTGCCGCGAAGTACCCGCGCGTGAAGCTCACGCTCCATGCCGGCGAAGTGACGCTGGGTCAGGTGCCGCCGGCCGACCTCAAGGACCATATCGCGCAGGCCGTGGTGGTGGGAGCGAGACGGATCGGTCACGGCACCGGCATCGCCTTCGAGGACAAGGCCGAAGACACCATGGCGCGCATGGCGCAAGAGGGGATCGCAGTCGAGATCAACCTCACCAGCAATGCAGTGATCCTCGGCGTGAAGGGTGCGGATCATCCGCTGAACCTCTATCGCGCGCATGGTGTCCCGGTGGTGCTTTCTACTGACGACGAGGGCGTCCTGCGCTCGGACATGACCAACGAATATGTTCGCGCGGTGCGCGAACAGGGACTGACCTATCCGGAGCTCAAGCAGATTGCGCGGGCAGGATTGCAGTATTCCTTCGTGCCCGGCGAGGCGCTATGGGCTGATCCGGTCAAGCTGGTGCCCGTGCTCGTCTGTGCTGATTTTGCCACACCTTCTTGCGCCAAGTATCTGGCGGGCAACGAGAAGGCGCGGCTGCAAGTCAATCTTGAACACCAATTTGCGACGTATGAGGCCGAGCGTCTGGCGCGGGCAAAGAAGGTGTCTTAAGAGCGTAATACGAATTGCCGCTTCGGTGGCGTCATAAAAAAAGCGGGCGCGCCCGGCCGAGGGGATGCTGCGAACAGCGGCATGACGGCGGGGAAGATGCCCGGTGGTTTGCGGGAGAGGCGCGGTTCAACCACGCGCATGGCAGCCTTCACGGCAGGTGAAGGCAGTGCGCCTTTTGCGTCCCAGGGGGTCTATTCGATGCTTCACCCGAACAATTCAGCGCGGTTTTCTGCGCCCCGTCACTTTATGAAAGGCCTTGTGGCGCTGCTTGGTTGCACCGCGCTCACCGCGCCCGCCTTCGCGCAGGAAGCGCCTGCAGCCGATGAGCCCAAGAAGGAAGAAATCGTCGTTGTCGGCTCGCTGAACGCGCTGCCGGTCAAGGACGTCGGCTCGATCTTCGGTTTCGACAAGAACCTCGTCGAGACCCCGCGCTCGGCCTCGACCGTCTCGAAGGAGCAGATCGAGCGCTTCGGCATCACCGAAATCTACGACCTCGTTTCGCAATCGCCGGGCGTGTTCACCAACTCGTTCTTCGGCGTCGGCGGCGCGCTCGACATTCGCGGCACCCCTGGCGAAGTCTACTTCCGCGGTATCCGCCGCCTCGACAACCCCGGCAACTACCCGACCCCGATCGGCGCGTCCGACCGCGTCGACATCGTGCGTGGGCCGGCTTCGCCGATCTATGGTCCGTCGAAGACCGGCGGCTACATCAACTTCGTGCCGCTGACGGCGCGTGCGGCCGGCGGCAAGTTCCTCGACAGCCCCGAGGGCCAGCTCTCGTACACCAGCGGCAGCTGGGCCCGCAACGTGCTCAGCGCGCAGGTGCGCGGTCCGGGCAAGATCGGCAATCAGGAATTCGGCTACAGCCTCTACGCCCAGATTGAAGACTCGGGCAGCTACTATCGCAACATGTCGACCCGCCAGACGATCCTGCAGGCGGCCTTCGATACCGACCTCACGCCCAATCTGCGCCTCGAGTTCGGCGGCATGCACCACAACTTCAAGGGCCAGCAGAACGGTGGCTGGAACCGCCTGACCCAGGACCTCGTCGACAACGGCAACTACATCACCGGCGATGCGCAGCCGCTCGACACCAATGGTGACGGGCAAATCTCGCATGCCGAAGCGCGTGTTGCCAACCTCAACCCGTTTGGCGGCTTCGCTTGCGGCGGCAACCCGTTTGCTTCGTCGATCACCGCGGCATGCTTCACGAATCCGGCGATGCGCCTCTCGAATGTCGGCACTGCCAAGCTCAGCCGCCGCGATACGCTGACGGCAGAAGACGACAAGCTCAACAACATCGCCAACACAGCCTACCTCGATCTTATCTTTGATGCTGGCAATGATTTCGAGATCAAGAACCAGTTCTTCTACGACGGTTACCGCAACGAGAACGAGAATCAGTACGGCTTCTCGCAGTTCCACAACTCCTATGTGATTGAAGATCGCATCGTCGTCTCGAAGGTTTTCAAGAACGATGTTGGTAAGTTCTCGCTCGAGTTCTCGCCATCCATTCGCTACACGAACTTCAAGCATGGCGAGGACTTCAACTACGAATACTTCAATCGCGTCGATCTGACCAAGGGCTACAACGCGCTTTCCGATCGCCTGCTGTCGACCGAGTGTGACTGCAACTACACCGGATATAATGTGGGCCATTACACCGACTATGGTGTTGCCGGTCTCGCCAACCTTGACTTCAACTTCGGTCTCGATCTGACGCTTGGCGCGCGTTACGACCATGTCAAGGTTGTCACGACAGATGTGGCCTCCAAGCTTGAAAATCCAGGCGGTGCGCGCTCGGCAGACACCTCGAAGGGCGGGTGGTCGTGGTCGGCCAGCGCGAACTACAAGCTGCCCCTTGGTCTGATCCCCTATGCGACCATCTCGCGCCAGTCGACGATCATCGCGGGCCAAGGCGCCGAGATCACCGCAGGTGATGCGCTGTCGGGCGCGTTCATCAGCGCTTCGAAGCTCTATGAAGGCGGCATCAAGGGTTCGTGGCTCAACAACCGGCTTTACGCGTCGGTCTCGGTCTACAAGCAGACCCGCGTGGATCGGAACGCGCAGGCCATCGTGACAAACCAGGCGGTCGAGACCAGGGGTATCGAGGCCGAACTGCGCTGGTCGGTCGACAAGCACTTCCTTGTCTCGGCCAACTACACGAAGACCAAAGTCGAGAACCTCACCGCGATCGGCAGCGGCGTGCTGTTCAGCTTCTTCGGCATCGAGGACCTGAAGGGCATTGATCCGGCGCTCTTCCTCGGCGGTCAGCCGATCGGTCTGGTGCCGATCCCCAACCGCAATGCTTCGCGCCGCGCCGGTATCCCCGAGGATCTCTACTCGGCGACCGCGACCTACTCGTTCGACAACGGCCTCGCTTTCGCTGGCAGCATCACGCACGTGCCGTCGGTGTTCTCGGGTCAGTCGCAGGTTGTCAGGCTCCCAGCCTACACGCTGGTCGATCTCAGCGCGTCTTACACCACCGGCCGGTGGCTGTTCCGCGCGGTCATGAAGAACGCGACGGATGCAAAGTACTTCCGCGCCAACTTCACGGAACTCTTCGGCAGCACGATCGCGCTGCCCGAGCGTCCGCGCAACTGGCAGGCCTCGGTCGTCTACAAGTTCTGACCGGGCGCAATGGGCGAGGGGCGGCAGGTGCCGTCCCTCGCACCTTCTCTGACATGATTTCAGGGTGATCCGACCCATGCGCTTTCTTGCGCCTCTCGCAAGCTTTGCCGCCGCCTTGCTGGCTCCCACAATTGCCAAAGCGGCGCCCGTCGCAGACGCCGCTACGCTTTCGGCGGTCAAGGCCTGCATTCCGGCCCGGCCCTGCGCGGCAAAGCTTCCGGTGCGCGTGGTCGTCGTCACCATGTTCGAGATCGGCAAGGATACCGGCGACAAGCCGGGCGAATTCCAGCTCTGGAAAGAGCGCCGCCA
>DATMJU010000498.1:0-20466 GCA_035553795.1 Vicinamibacterales bacterium | reverse complement strand
TGCTAGATATTGGCTGATGGTTTCGTCGGGCTTCCTCGACGGCGGTGCGGGTGCGTACACGAACTTGTGCTGAATGTTCAGTCGTGGAACCGCGGAGTCATTAACGTCGAACTGGATATTCGTTTCGTCGAAAATCCTGATCGTCCAAGTAAGCGGCAACGGGTTCATTGCGGAGAATCGGACCTGCGTACGCGTCCGGCGCTTGCCGTGAACTGCCCATCGCTTCAGAAAAGAGAGCTCCGCGCAGCCGGCAAGCCACTCGCAGAGCGCGGTCTTGCCAGATGCATTGCCGCCGCTGACGACCGTCGTTTGCGCCAACTCCAGACGCGCGCCGCGGGCGAATACTGGGCTCTCCTGGACCGTCAACGACTGCAACCACCCAAACGAGTACTGGACTCCTCGCTGTTCGAAGCCGATGAGCGCCTCGTGCGCCGCTTTGTAGCTGAGAAGGAGCGCAGGCGAGAATTCTCTGCCACGGTTCGCATCGATAAGCCTGGAATGGTCGGCACAGAGCCAGATCGCGTTGGCGACGCCGCAGAGTTGGTCTGATGACAAATCGGCCTGGCCTCGAGGGCCGCCGGGAGAGGCGCTGTAAATGTGGGCGGCTACTCCCGTTGAAACGCTCGCCGCCTCCCCCGACGACGGTCCGATCGTGGTTTGGTCGCACTCAGGGAAGCTGCACCGGTAGCCGTTGCGAGCCGCAACGAGCGCTTTCACGTTCGCCGCGAAATCAATGCGATTCATCGGACGGCCGGCATCACGACGCGCGCGCAGTGCTGAGTACGTTGCGAGGCAATGGGTAGATGTCCTGGACGCCGCCAATGACAGCGCCACCTGTGTTTGCAGTTCGGAGGTCAAATCGTCGGCCAATTTGATCGCCCCCGCTGCGGAGACGCCTGCACAGAAGATCGGCTAACGCAGGATCCTCAACTGCCACGATGACCTGCTCGCCCGTCCGCCGGACGGCCGTAAGAACCTCTGCGAGGTTCACCGCTCGGTAATCATCGATGTGCTGAACCGGGTCGTCAAGGAGCAGCGATTCCCATGCGCACCACGGTCTAGAAAGATGCACCGCCAAAAGGAACGACAGGCCCGCGGCGCGGCGCTGACCACTGCTGAACAAGAATTGCGGATTTCGGCCGTCACCAACGACAAAGTTCAGCGAGCCGCGAACCCGCCCTCCGAAGTCTGACTCGATCTCGCTCCAATCAGGATGCGGCCGCAGCCTTCGGTACAGCTCCTTAAGCAGCGGCATGACCGTGTCGAATTGCTCGGTCAGAACCTCATTTGCAACGGTCCTCGAGCTAGCGTCGATCTGACGCGCACTCTCGACCACGTTTTCAGCGTCCGCAAGCTTGCCGGTGAGCTGATCGATCTGTTCTCGTAGGGCGACGACACGCGCTTCGAGGCTGGTCAGGCGGTCCGCCGCAGTTGACGATTCGAGGATGAAAAGCGCACGCTCTACACTCGCAATGTTTTCCTGTTCCCGAAATATCAACTGCTGCGCGCTCACAGGGTCGTCAGCTGGCGCATCGAAGTTGTGGCGCATATAAGTCTGAGCGACTGATTGCAGTTGCTGCTCCACAAACGCACGACGTCCTTCCAGTGTAGCGATCTGGCTGTCGGCTAATTCCAGCGCTTTAGACGCCGCTGCAACGGCGCTCTGCGCCTCTTGCAAAGCGGCGGCAGCCGACGCGAGCCTCTCGCCTCGCTCCTTCAATCTTTCAGTCGCAGAACTGATCGCCGCACTGAACTCTTCCGCCGTACGGAAAGCGCTGCAGAGAGGGCAGTGCCCATCTTGAAGGCCGAGGGCCGAGCCGTGCTGAAGAAGAGCAGCAAAATGGGCTGCTTGTGCATCGCTCTCGCGTTCCGCGGCGTCGAGGCGGAGCGCCAACTCTAACCGTTGCTCTGCGAGTTTCTTTTCACGAGCTGCCGCCGACCGGGCCTCTTTCGCCGCGGCCGTCTGGCGGGTCGTCTCTACGGACGCTGCGGCCTTCAACTCTCCGACCAGTGCTTCCGCCCTCAGACGTGTGTCTTCGAGTTCACGAAGAGCGACCTTCTTGTTCGCGACGAATGTCCTCAGCGCTTTCTGCCGTTCGGCAGGCCCGGCGGGTACAGAGCCGATCACCGACTCCGTAATACGAAGCGCCTCTGATACATCGGTAGACTGTTCTGCCGCACTCCTTGCTTCGGTAAGCGCGGTCAACGTCCGCCCAAGGTCGGCCTGAACCTGCTCAACCTGCGCCTTCTGAGCGTCTTTCAACGTAACGGCGGCTTTCAGAACGGCTTCTGTGCGCGCGGAGTAATCTGGTCCTGTTATCGCACCCATTGCGGCGCGGACGGCGGTGAAGCGAGCTTGCTCAGGAAGGTCAAGGCTCAGAGCTGCGATCAACTCGTCGCGGATCAGTGTCGTTTGAATCAACGTGTTCATTGACGCGCGTCCAACCCAGCCTGGACGACACAATCGCGTCAATATTTCCGCCGAGTCGCCGATAAACCCGCGCTCACGCGTACGGGTTATCGAAAAGCCCGCACCTTGCTCATCGACGAATCCGATCGAGACGTAGTGTGCATCAGCCTTCGGCTCTCCGACCCACCAAATGTGTTCCTCAAGGCCGCCTCCCTTTGCGCCCGTGACAGCGAACTTGTTTATGACACCGGTTAGAGCGAAGTCGATCGCGTCGAAGACTGTGCTCTTGCCGACCCCGTTGCGTCCTGTAACGACGACAAAGGCGGGAGCAAAGTCGAGCCGCATCTTCTCCCGAACTCCACGGAATCCGGCGATCTCAACGAATTCGACCTTCATTTTTCGGGTCTCAACAGCCGAACAACATCTGTGACAGGTACCGTTTCGTCCAGTGCGGAATCGGCGGCAGCCGGGGCGATAGCGGCAATCCGCTTCCGCAGCCGTTGAGTCAGATCTTCAACGTCCAAGCGCGGTTGGTACTGGAAAGGCAGGACCGGCAACAACGCCGTGATAAGTTCGTCGCGACTGACCACTCCCGTCGCTGCTAGCTTTCGCGTGCGCTCAAGATCTTCCTCGATCCATCGAATCTCGCGTGCTTGCACAGCATCAGCAGGTCCTGCGCATAAAAACGCGGAGTACACGTTCCATGCTTTGTCCCCTGCTGTCTTAATGTCTTCGGCGTAACGCGTGAGAAATGCTGTTTCGACAGAACGCCACCGCTCCAGCAGCGTTGCAGCGTCTTCGAAGATGCACGCGAATCCCATAACAGCATCGTCTTCGAAACACACAACAACCAAGTGCTGAAGGTCTACGAGCCACGTTCGATAACCGGCCTGTTGCAGCACGACCTGGATCATCGATCTTAGGTCGGTCATAACTGCAACTCCGCGCGCGCCTGCTCAAGAGTAAGCCACCGCGCTTCGCCGCCGCGCGCCGGGCGCACCATACTGCTGCCTTCGCCAGAGGCGACCACCTTCCCAGGGACGCCAAGATCAATCGACCCTGCACACACGACGATATCGGCCTGCTCCAAGGCTGGCGCTTCGCTGTACCGTTCCTGAACGACCGACAGTCCCTGGCCGGCTCCTTGTACAACGCGAATCGTCCGCCCGCCGTGTTCATACCAGGAACCTTTTCGACTAGCGTTCGCGCCGAGTAAAAGGAGATGCGTGTAAGCTGCCTGCGCGGCGTCGGGCGCAGGCTCCTTCTTCTGTGCCGCTCGGTGGTACGGTACGCCCTCTGCGTCGCGGCGCAAGTTGTAGAGATCATCGCACCCGAGTTCTGCTCCGGGTTCGAGTGCATCCGATGAGCAACTTGCGCCTTGCGCCTCGATTAAAGGTTTTCCGAGTTGAAAGAATTTTCTGAGCCAGACTTTTGAAAACCCTATCCGCAACTCCTCAAGGACATCATTGCCGGACGCCTGAACATGCTGAAACTGCGCGCTCAAACCCGTCAGGGTGCCCCAGAGAACAGGTGCCTTTACCTGCAGCTCCGCCTGATCAAGCGGGTCGACGACTGTCACCGAGCCGGCCGCAGGGCCGGTGAGGGCGTTCGCGAGGATCTGATTGAGGTAGCCCCAATCGCTCCAGAACCCAACGACTAGGAGATCCTTACCCGGAAGGTTCAGGTTCATCCACGCGGAGCAGGAATCGATCCGCTGTTGAATTAACGGATCTTGCAATTGTTGTTGCGTCCAGAGCGTCTGAGGCTGTGCGCGCACTAAACAGCCGTGGAACTTGAGCAGAGGACTCGTCGATTGTGCGAAGGCTATTGCCTCGTGCCCGTCAAGCGCGCCTCTCATGAGAACTTTGTTCTCGGCCGCCCAGTTTTCAATCAACGTGTCGAAGTTCGCAGACAGCGCTCCATGCGCCGCGCGGGTGATCAGGAAGTCTGACACGGCCGCATGGCCTGCGTTTGGTGAGCCCGTCAAGTCGTTCCAAGGTACGAGATTGCCGATGAACACGCTGGTGAACTGGCCGGAGGTATAAAAATGCGCTGCGAGAGCGTCTGGATCATCTCTCAGCGGCACGGGCAACACTTCGGTGGGCGCGTACTTGTCGTAACAGGTGCGCGCTACGCGAACCGCCGACATCAAGTTGCTCGGTGCCGGTACTGACAAACCAGCGCCGCACAACAGCACCAAGTTGTTCGCCTGCATGCTCGCGAGAAGTCTCGTCGACGTGGGTTGATCGAGGATGGGACTCATTGCTTGAACGTCACAGATGCCGCATCCCGTGTGGCCATCGTTGGATTACTTGGCCTTCGCTTGGGCCTTCCGTCGTTCGGCCCAGTAGCGCTTCATGCGTTGTGACACGGCTTTGCGGGCAGCGGCTGACATGCGGCGAGTTCTGTTGGCTGCGTGCTTGACGGCCCTTGGCGTCGCACGGCGGCGCGTCGAGAGTGCCAGTTCCGGGAACGTGCGCTCAATCGCGATGATCTCGGCCCGGAGGCGCTTGAGCGTGACCTCGGCGCCGGTGCGCGCCAATTCCCGAAGCCTCTCCACGCTCAGCCCGCCGGCAGCCGCGCTCTTCGCCATCCAAATCTCCTAAGTCTTTGGCCTTGAATTCCCGGTCCAATGCAGGTGTCAGTCTCTCGAATGTGGGCGTGTTCGTAAAGGAGATTGTCGGGCGCGCCTGGCCTCCGCCTCTCAGGGCTGCTGGCTTCAGCCGCGGCGCTGCATATGATCCGTCAGCAGCATCCTCCCCCTGGAGGTGCCCATGAGACACCGACTCGCCCCTGTGGTGTTGGCTGCAACGGCGACGTGCGCCTGTTCTGCGGGGACGTTGGACCGCGAGCGCGCGGCCAGCCTGATTGCAGCGACCGATGGATTCAACCGCGAGGCTCACTTCACCATCCGGACGGATGCTCCAATGCAGTCCGCGTTCGAATGTCTCGCCCAAGCAGAAGTCGAGCGCGTGCCGCTCCACCGATTCGCCGCCGAGCGAGGATGGGTGCGGTACGAGACGCGTGAGGCGACCCTCGGGTTCGGCAAGAAAGCGTTTTGCCCCGCGATGGCGTTAACGACTACTGGCCAGGCGGCGTCCGCAGCATGGACTCGAGGACGCGTTGCCTCGGCGTCGGAAGGAGTCGCTTGGTCGATTCCGATCGGCCGACGTGAAGTACTCGGTGAGCCGAGAGTCACGACGTTGCCCGACGAATCCGCTCAACTGGAATTCGACTGGAAGTGGACGCCGAACGACGTTGGAATGGCTCTGCGGAACTCCGTCGACCGAGCGGCTCTCTTCTTCGATCAAAGGAGAACCGGTCGCGCTTCGTGCCGCCGCTTCGACGAGGATTGGCGTTGTCAGCTGGCGCTGTGGACGGCCGCGGAAGACGCTGGCGAGTTCCAACCGTAAGCAGGACCGCACGGCCCTCGTATCAGTGAATTCCGCGATCCCCCTTGCGAGTCTTCGACCGCGGAATCTCGCGATTCGGCGGGTAGGTGTGGCCGTCCGGGTACTCGAAGGCCTCGATCTCGCGGCGCTCGAACGCTTCCGCCATCTCTAAATCGACGTCGTCAGGCTTGAATAGCAAATCGCGATCGTCAAGCAGCACGTGAATGCGCGTGCCAGGCGCGTTCACGGAATCCAGCGTTACGGTGTCAGAGTCGGCGGACGCGACTGAGTATCGACGACCGCGATAGATGGCGTTCATGGCCGATCGGGCAGCATCGAGCAAGCGATCCGAAACGCAACCCTAAACGCGCTTGCCGCCGCGTCGGCATCGCCCGCCTGCATGAGATCCGCGACGCGCTGCATCTGGAGATGGAGCTTGGGAAGCTCGGCAATCTGCCCGCGTCTGACGGAACCGTCACCGCCGCAGAGGCCACACAGATGCGCTTTGCCCGGGGGGCCCGAAGCTCGTCCTCGAGTCGTTCCGCGACCGCAACAGACGGGACACTCGACCAGGTCGGCCTTCGAACAGCCCACAGAATTCATCTCTCTTTGCCGGAGCGGTGCCGCACCCGGCTCACGGACGCTTACGTTACGATTAGTATGACTACGATAAGTCAGTCGACTTTAGGAGTTCAAGCCCATCAACATTGCGCGGGCCGAAACGCGCAGACGTCGTGGCTAAGGCCGTCGGCAACCGAATCCGCGATCTCCGTCAGAAGAAGGGCATTTCCCAGGAAGCGCTTGCAGATGAGGCGGGAATGCACCGCACCTACATGTGGGGCATCGAGCGGGGACGCCGCAACCCGTCGCTTGGCCATCTGACGCGTATCGCCGACGCGCTCGAGGTTCCGCTCGCTTCCCTGTTCGAAGGAATTTAGGGCCTCAGCTCAGCCGCTAGGCTACGCTTTGCGTCTGCCATCGCGCAATCGCCGTCGCGATGATGCCGAGGAGAGGCAGCTGGGACGTGCGCACGCGGGCCTTGGGATGCGTTCTCGACGCGCTCCGCTCGCATGCGTGCCGCTTGACCGACTCCGCGCCCGAACGCCGTGTAAGTTCTTCTCCGTCGCGTCCAACGGTCATACACCGAACGGACCTCGCAGGGCATCGGCAGTTCGCGAACTCGCACAGCAAGCAGGCGCACACGTCAATCGCAGGGCGGTGCTGCGGGCAAAGCGCCGAGTAATTAGCTATTACACGCAGGAAGAAATTTCTTCACGGGGCAAGTAACTTCTTCTCAAGCAAGTACATGCATAGCTCAACAAATGCACCTACTTGCATGGCGACGAGTGTCGCTGGAGTCTCGCCGTGGTCGCTCTTTAGCTGCCAGCCTTCTTCTGCTTACGGTATTTCGCCCAACGAGCCTGCGCGGCGCGGCGCAATACCTCGCTGCGTTCCTTTGAACTGACGTTGCGCCATCTGGCGGCGCCGAGACCAAGCGCGAACCGCTTAATCGGGGGCGGCGCCAGCTTTTTCGCTGCAATGTCAACAAGTTCCAACGCCAAGTCGAGGATCACTTCCGGCGGTAGATGCGTGTCGCGCATCAGCGCCTGCAGGCGTTGGCTGCGTCGCGTACCCAGTGCGCGAGCGAGATCGGGACCGAGTTCGAGGTTAGGTGGAACTGATTTTGCTGATGGCGGCGTCATGCGTGTGCTTGCATAAACTGCAAGGACATTACCACATTATGGAGGTTGCCATGTGCGACAGGTGTTTCGTCGCGCGCGTTCAACGTGTGGGCATCGCGGCGATCGCGATGCTTCTGATGCTTCCTGCTTTGGCTCTTGCGCAGTCGCCGTGGGAGCGTGCGGCGAATAACCTCGCGATTACCTTCACCGGACCGCTCGCACGATCGCTCGCACTCGTCGCGATCGTGATCGGTGGACTCCTTTTTATGTTCGGCGAAGGAGGAGCGAAGCGTCAGCTTTCGGGGATCGTGTTCGGTGGGGGCCTCGCGCTCTTCGCCGGTCAGTTCCTCACCTGGCTGTTCTGAGCGCGTCGTTCGGGATCGGGAGCAATTCGGGTACCTGCGGAGGGTTCGGGCATGTCTCACCGCCCGTCGTACCGTGTCGTCTACAAGGCACTCCATCGGCCGCTGACTGTCTGCGGAGTTGATCGCCGCCTGTTCTTCCTCGCGCTCACGATGGGCGCAGCGACGTTCAATCTCTTCTACTCCTTCCTCGCCGGACTGCTGGTCTTCTTCGGCCTCTACGCGTTCGCGTGGTGGTCCACGAAACGCGATCCGGAGATGCTGCGGATCCTGCTGTCGTCATCACGGTTCCGCGCTCGCTACGACGCGGTCAAGCACGCCACATTCGACGTGGAGGTGCGATCGTGCTGAGGCTCTCTCGCATCATCCGCGACTACGAGGACGCGGGAAGCGTCAATAGCCTGCTGGCGCCCTGGGCCTTCATTGACGACGAGACCTTCATCACGAAGGCCGGACACGTGGGCCTGGTCTTCCGTCTGACCGGCGTCGATTACGAGTGTCTCGATGTCACCGCACGCCGCGACATCGTCCACCGGTTCGAGGCGGCCCTTCGCGTTCTCGACGAGCACTGCCGCGTCTACCAGTACTTGTTCAAGCGGCGGATCGAGCCGATTGAGGCCGCAGTGTGCAGCGACCCGGTGGCGAACGACGCGATTCAGCGGCATGCCGCATTTCTCAACGAACGCCGGCACGAGCTGTACAAGATCGATCTGTACCTGGCGCTTGTCTACGAGGGGTGGCAGGGGCGAGGCACCAGCACGCGACTCCAGAACGCCGTTCGCCACCCGCGGGAGGCGTTCCGGCAGTGGTTGTCATCAACGGCCGTTCTGTCCCTGCTCGAAGACGATGTCTATCGCACCGTGGAGCACCTTCGGCAGAAAGCCGCCGCATTCGAGGTGCAACTTGCGGACAGCGTCAAGCCGGTGCGACTCACGAAAGCGGACGCGTTCCGATTCTTCCGGCGGCTCGTGAACTATTCGCCGGCCGCCAGCGCCGCCCTGAAGTACGACACGCACGTGGACTACTTCATGGCTGACTCGCCAGTGGAATGCCATCGCACGCACCTCGACGTTGGCCACACCCGCGTGAAGGTGCTCACGATGAAGGAGCCGCCGGCGGCGACGTTCGCGCTAATCCTGGAAGACCTCTACACGGTGCCCGGTGAGTTCATCGCGTGTCTGGAGTGGCGGCGGATTCCGAACGACCGTGCCCGGCGCGATATCCAGACGCGGCGCCGCCACTTCTTCAACAAACGGGTGTCGCTCATCAACTACGTCGTGGAGACGCGTCCTGACGACAAGATGCTGACGGACCCGAGCGCCGACGAGACCGTCACCGGTCTTGGGAACGCCCTGACCGAAATCGAGGTCAACGGCCACTTCTTCGGCGAGTGCTCATTGACGCTGGCCTTGTTCGATCGAGATCCGGCGGTCGTGGAACGCGCCAGCGCCGAAGCCGTGAAGGTGATGGCCGCACACGATGGCACGCTAGTGCCCGAGACGTACAACCTGCTCAACGCCTGGCTGTCCATCGTTCCGGGTAACAGCGCGCACAACCTGCGCCGCCTGGCGCTGCTCGAGACGAATTGCGCCGATCTCAGCCTTCTCTTCACCCTCGACACCGGCGAGCGCATCAGCCCGTACCTCGGTGGCGAGGCGCTCGCCACGTTCGAAACGCGGCATCACACGCCGTACTTCTTCAACCTGCACGTGGATGACGTCGGACACACAGTGCTCGTTGGCGCCACCGGGAGCGGCAAGAGCACCACAGTGAAATTCGTGACGATGCACGCGCAGAAGTACCGCCCGCATACGTTCATCTTCAATCTCGGGAACGGCTACCAGAAAGTTGCCACCGCGATGCGCGGCAGCCACTTGGAAATCGGTCTGCGGCAGCGCGACGTATCCATCAATCCCTTCGCGCTCGATCCGACGCCCGAGAACCTGCACTTCCTGCACGCTTTCGCCCGCGTGCTGCTCGAAGGTGCGGACGTCTACCGACTCAGCGATGCCGAAGATCGCGAGCTGTATGAGGCCATTGAGAACGTGTACGTCCTGGACTCGAACCAGCGGCGCTTGTTCACGCTGGCCAATCTGGTGCCGCGAGAGATGGCGCGCCGCTTGAGCAAGTGGGTGGAGGGCGGACGCTATGCCGACCTGTTCGACCACGTCGAGGACACCCTGACCCTGCAGCGGTTCCAAGTGTTTGACTTCGAAGGAGCACGCGCGTACCCGGCAGTCCTCGAACCGTTGTTGTTCTACGTGCTGCATCGCGTGAGCGATCGTCTCGCCGCGTCTGCCGAGTCCGGTCAAATGACCCTCTGTGTGATGGATGAAGCCTGGCGGTTCATTCAACACGATCGCCTCAGGGCGTACGTGCAGGAGGCCCTCAAGACGTGGCGGAAGCGCAATGCCGCAATGATCCTCGCCACGCAGTCGATCGAGGACTTCGCGTCGGCCGACCTGCTGCGCACCGTGGTCGAGAGCTGCCCGACGAAGCTGCTCCTGGCCAATCCGTCGTTCGATCGCACGCAGTACGCCGAGCTGTTCCAGTTGAACGAGACGGAACTCGATTTGCTGGAAGGCTTGATGCCCCGCCGGCAACTGCTCCTGAAGCGTCCGAGACTTGCGAAGGTCCTCACGCTGAACATCGATCCGCGCTCGTACTGGCTGTACACCGACACGCCGATCGACAACGAACGCCTCGCCACCATGGTTCGTGAACACGGCTTCGAGGCAGGGCTCGATCGCCTGGCTGCCTCGGCTTGAAACGGAGGGTTGTGATCATGCGTCCGCGTTGGTTTTTCGCCGTCATCCTCACGTTGGTTTCTCTCGTCAGTCCGGTTGCCGCCCAAACGACCGGCATCCGTGAGGTAACCGCATCCGACCGCAGCGTCATTCCGCTCAACACGAAACTGCGCTTCACGACGATGGTCGTGCTGCCGCAGGACGAGGAGATTCTCGACGTCATCTGTGGAGATCGCGACTTCTGGGTGATCTCCGCGACCCAGAACATCGCACACGTGAAGCCGGCGAAGGACGGCGCGACGACGAATCTCAATCTCGTCACCGCGAGCGGTGCGATTTACTCGTTCCTGCTCACTGAGGGCAAGACGCCGCAGCCCGATCTCAAGGTCTATGTCACGGCCGACTCGAACATCGCGCGCGGCAAGCCGAAGTACTACTCGGCCAACCAGGTCGCGGCTCTCGAAGGCGAGCTGACCGAGGCCAAGGCGGCGATCCAACTGGCGCACGCGCGCAGCGAAGAAACGATCGCGAGCTTCCGGAAGGAATATCCGGCGACCCTCGCGTTCGCCTATGGCACGCCGAAGTACGAAAAGCCCTTCTTCGTGCGGTCAATCTGGCACGACGGCCAGTTCACGTACATCCGATCCGATGCTCGCGAGCTGCCGACGCTCTACGAGCTCCGGGACGGGCAGCCTTCGCTCGTCAACTTTCAAGTGCAGAACGGCACCTACGTTATTCCGAAGGTGCTCGATCGGGGTTACCTCGCGCTCGGCAAAGAACGCTTCGCATTCAACCAGGGGCAGTAGTCATGGCTGACAACGCACAGACGATGGCAGAGGGAACGGCGCCGGTCACCGACCGCCGCCCCACGCCGCTGGGCGTCCTTCCTCGGCGGATGCAGATGTGGCTGATGCTCGGACTCGCGTTCGGCATCCTCGCAATCATCATGCTGACCGGCCAATCGACGCCGGCAGAACGCCCGGTGTCGGCGGCAGCGACGCCGCAGCCACTCGCGATGAGTGCAGACCGCCTGCGCGACTATCAGGACCGGCTACGGGTCATCGACGATCGTGCCCGGCAGGAACCGATTACGCAGCCGCTGCTGGCGAATCCGAATCAGCGGATCGCGTACGACGCGGGACCAGCGGCGACAGCCACTCCCGACCCGTTAGAAGTGGACCGAAAGCGGCGCGAGTACGAAAGTCTGTTCGCCAGCAACGTGGTCATGAGCCGGCGCCCCGACGCGCAGCAATTGATGAACTCTCCGGCGCCGTCACGCGTCGCCCATTTATCAGCCGGACAAATGAACGACGTGCCGGCGCCGCCAAGCCTTGATGACGTCGCCGCTACGGTGATGCGCGCGAGCGCGCGGCATGCGCCTCCGACACCGCCTGGCCCGCCGACGAACACCCCCGCCGACGCCGCGGCTGTTGGTTCAAGCAACACACTCATGCAGGCCGGTCGGACCATGAACGCGACGCCTGTTGCGACGGGACCGATTACGTCTACCGGTCCACTGCACCGCCTCCTGGAAGGGACCGTGATCGAAACGGTCCTCACGAACCGTCTCGACGGCGGTGTCGCCGCGCCGGTGAATTGTCTGGTGAGTACGCCGGTGTATTCGCACGACGGCCGATACGTCCTGATCCCGGCCGGATCGCGCGTGTTGGGCGAAACGAAACCAGTCCAGGGATTCGGCGACACGCGACTCGCTGTCGCGTTCGATCGCTTGGTGCTACCGGACGGCCGCACGTACCGGCTCGACTCGTTCATGGGACTGAACGACATCGGTGACGCCGGCCTGCGCGATCAAGTCAATCACCATTACCGTTCCACGTTCGGCGCCTCCGCAGCCGTCGGGCTCCTGACAGGCTTCGCGCAATCACTCAGCTCGTTTGGGTTCAACCGTGGCAACGGCGGAACCGTTGTGATCGCCGGCAACGTCGGCGATGCGACGGCGCAAGCCACCGCGCAGACGATGAATCGGTTCCTCAATCGGCTGCCGACAGTGACCATCCGTGAGGGCCATCGCGTCAAGGTCTACCTGACGAATGACTTGGAGCTGCCGGCGTACAACTCGCAACCCCGCGATCCGCGCACGCTGCTCGTGGGCGTCCGCTGAAGGAGACCCGCTATGGCACGCATTCTCACGCTGGCCGCAGTGCTCACCGTCCTGGCGGCACCTGTTCAAGCGCAGTGGGTCGTCCATGATCCCGGCAACTTCGAGCAGGCAGTCCTGATTGCCGAGCGCACGCTGCGCGAATACCAGGTGCTCCGCGACCAATACGAAACGATGGTGCGGATGGCACGTGGGCTCGGAAACATGGACCGATACCGCATCCCGACGATCGGGACTGCGTCCCACGACACCAGTCGGTGGGAGTACGGCCGACCGTGGCTGCAGGGGATGAACAGTGGTGATCCCACGGGCGCGGCGTACTGGGCGACGACACGTCGACTGGAACGGCCGAACAACACGCTGCACCAGCTGCCCGCCGCCGCTCGCCAAGCGCTCGAAAAGGCGTACGCGACTGTCGAGATCACTGACTCCGTCGCGATGATGGCCGGTCACCAGGTCGCGCTCGTCCGTGGGTACACGGGCCGAACACAACAGGCAATCAACGCGTTGGAGGCCGACGTCCTGAACGGTCTCGAGCGGTACCACGAAATGACGGCCATTCTGGACAAGGTCGCGGCCGGTGAACTCATTGGCCGTCGGCAGGACATGGCCACGAATCAGCTGCTCTCGCATGCACTCGAACAGCTGTTGGCGCGAAGCAAACGCCAGCGTGATACGGAGGCTGCCGCGATGAACATGCGGCTGCTAGGCATGCGCAGTGGCCGAGTGGCTGGTGCGAGTCTGGTCAGGGGCGCAGCCAGCGATTTGCGCACGTGGCGGCAGCCATAGGAGGTTCCATGCGTCGCAGGATTACCGCGGTTCTTGTTGGCGGACTCGTGCTCGGCAGCCTGGGCTCGGCGTCGGCGTTCGTCGTGAGCGATCCGCTTACAACGGCTCGAAATGCGGTCACCGCGGTTTTAAAGAGCCAGATCGTCGAAACGCTGATCGAGCAGCAGAACCGGCTGCGTCGGATGGCACGTCGACTCAGCGCGCACACGAATCTGGACAAGTACTCGCTGCCGGATCCTCCGAAATGGCGCACGCACGGTTCTGACGACTTCCAGTTCTCTCAGGCGTACAACGACGCGCTCATCTTCGGCGATGCCGAGGGAACGGCCTATCTCGGGATCAGCCGGTCGGTCGCGCCGGCGAGTGAAGCGTTGAGCCGGTTGAGCCCTCGTGCCCGCGAAGCGGTGATCGCGCAACTCGCCACGCTCAACTTGACCGACGCCACTGTGATCGCCGGCACTCACCAGAGCGGGCAACTCCGCTTGAGCGGCCGGAAGCACGAACTGCAGGCGATCGAAGCATTGGAAGCGCACGTCGTCGATCCGTCACACGAACAGAGCGCCACGGCGGTGCTGGACAAGATCAGCGGCGCCGTGCTGATCGGGACACGCCAAAAGCAGGCGCGTGTGCAGCTCCTCACCGGGATCGTCGAGCAACTGCTCATCGAGAGCAAACGTGCGCGTGACACGGAGACTGTCGCGCTGAACATGCAGCTCAATCGGCTCCGAGCCGCTGCCGATTGGGGTGAGGGCGGCGGCAGCATGCTGACTGGCGCGAGTCATCACCTGCGCACCTGGCGTCAGCCGTGAGGAGACCTCAATGGAACCGCAACCGAACCTGGCGATCGTCGCGACGATTCAGCAGGCAATCAGCACGCTGCTGACGACCTACGAGCCGGAGTTTCTCCGGTTCGGACATTCGCTCTTCATGGCGTTCGCAACCATCCTCATCGTGTGGCAGGGCATCCGAATGATGCTGACCCACGACACCCTTGGCGACGACATGTTTCGCTTCGCCAAGCTGCTCCTCTTCGTGTCGTTCGGTTATGCGCTGATCGCCTTCTATGAGTCGCCGATTCCGGGTATCGGGGTGTCGTTCAGCAATCTGATCACAGACCAGGCACACATGTTCCAGAACATTCTCGAGGCCCGGTCGCTCGAACTCGTCTACGAGCACCTCGATACGCTCTGGGGGCAGTTCGTTCAGCCCGACGCCTGGTCGATTCTCGCCAACCTGCTGTATTGGCTGCTGCTGATCGTCGTGACGCTTGCGAAGGTGATCTCGCTGGCGATCGTCGCGTTCGGAATGATTGCGAGCGCCATTTGCGCGTTGGTCGGGCCGATTTTCGTCCCGTTCTTCATCGTCCCCAAGCTCGACTGGCTGTTCTGGTCGTGGTTCAAGGCATTCGTCCAGTACTCGTTCATTCCCGTGATCGCGTTCGCGTTCCTGATGATTTTCGAGCGGTTCATCTTTCGGTATCTCACGACCCTCCCGCCGGGGATCACTGAGGACTACTACCTTGTGTATGGCCTTCAGGCGATCGTGGTCATTGGCGTGTTCGCGGTAGGCATTCTGCTGGTGCCGTCGCTGACGAGTTCGATCTTCTCTGGTCGCGGCGGTGAGAGCGTGATTCAGGAGCAAGTCCGCCTGTTCCGGTGATTGGAGGAGAGCCGTGGCCTACATGCGAGAGACACGGAGGCTAAACCGGCTTGCGTCGAGGAGGTTCACGCGCCGTTACCTGACTGCCTTCGGCATAGCGGCGCTGATCGGGCTGGCGATCGGAATCGTGTGGGTCATCGCCGGTCTGCTGCACTTTCATCCGCTGTGGTAGGAGCACTGGCTTATGTCCGCCGTCGTTGCTGACCTCAATCCGAAGACGTTGCAGAACGCGAAGCGCCAGTTCGTGGAGGTGTACGGGTCCGCGCTGGTGATGAACACCTACCTGAAGCTGGCGTTAATGCTCGTCTCTCTCCTTGCCCTTGGTTTGCTGTTTCTGAATTTCCGTACGCAGGCGGCTGCGGCAAACGTCCGGCCGCTCGTGGTGCGGATCGATGATGTCGGCCGAGCCGAGGCGGTGCAGTACGACGCGACCGCCTACCAGCCTCAGGCGCCCGAGCTGCGCTACTTCCTGACGCAATTTGTCGTGAAGCATTTCAGCCGAATCCGAGCGACCGTCCAGCGCGAATACCCCGATTCCCTGTTCTTTCTGGAGCCAAGTCTGGCCGACGCCACCATCGCGCAGAACGAGCAGAGCCGGACGCTCGAAACGTTCCTCACGACGCCGTCGGCCGACGAAGTCGACATCGTGGTGCAGAACGTCAGCCTGAGCGAACTGACCAAGCCTCCGTATAAGGCCAGCGTCGCATTCCAGAAGGTGCTGTACACGCCGGGAACCCGCGTCGAGCGGACCCGCGAGACTTATGTTGCGCAGATCGATTTCGTGATGCGGGAGCACGTCCCCAACGAGTTCGTGCGGGTGAATCCGCTCGGGCTGCAGGTGACCTACTTCCGTGTTGATCAGGCGTTCGAGGAGAGCCGGCAATGATCGCGAATGCTGCGTTGCTCGCGGTCCTGACCGTGTTTCTGCTCGCCGCCTGGCTCGCCGGCGAACTGACGTTCCTCGCGCCTTACAAGGCTGCGCTGTTCCGGTTGCACGGCGTCTTCATCGGGCAAATGGCGCTGCTCGTCTTCCTGAATCTCTGCGCCGCCTATTACCTACTCGGCCGGTGGTTCTTCCTCCGGGAGACCGGGCGCAAGTTGACGCATATGGACCGAGATCTCATCGCGTCCGAGGGCATCCGTGAGGACGTGCCGCCGGAGCTTTGGTCCACACGAGGGTGAGATGTTCGACGGCCTCGACCCGCGTTCGCACGACAGCCGGGAGCGTGAGGCGCACGACCCCCGCGACGAGTCGCTCGACCCGCGCGATGTGTTCACGCGCGACCTCGACCTCCCGCGTGGCCTTGAGCGCGAGCGGGTTCACGTCCCCGGCCATGACCAGGACTATCAGCTCCGGGGATCGGAGGTACGCGCGCTCGCGACGATCGGAGCGTTTCGCGTCGTCCCAGCAGACGAACTGCGGGACCAGCACGCACGCCCCGGCGACGTTCGGCATGGCGACCTGGAGCGCCTTCGGAGCGCCGGGCTCATCCGCACGGTCGCGCCGCTCGATCGCGACGGGCGCCGCACTGTCGTCGTCAGCCTGACGGAACGCGGACGAGAACTCCTCGAAAGTCACCGCAGTCGCGATGCCGAGACTTTCCAGACGTTCTATGCGGGAGCGGTGAAGGCCCGCGAACTGTCACACGACGCCCAGCTGTGTCGGGCGTACATGCGCGCTGCGGAGAAGCTGCAGGCACACGGTGCGCGCGTCGAGCGAGTCGTCCTCGACTACGAGATGAAGCGCGAGTACCAGAAATTCCTGCAGGAGCGAAACCGCGATCGCGCGCACAGTGACGGCCGGCCCGATCGAACCCGTGAAGAAGTCAAACAGTGGGCGACCGAGCACGACCTGCCGGTCCTGAATGACCGCGTCCAGTTCCCGGATTTTCGGATCGAGTACGAGCATCCCGACGGCCGCCGCGATGTCGAAAACGTGGAGGTCACCACGGTCCATTACCGCGGCACGCACGCGTCGGGAAAGGCCGCCTCGGGCTTCACGAGGTTCCGGGGAAACACCGCCAGAGTCGGCGGATCGCACACCGGTAACGGCAGTTCACCGTTTGATCCCGACGCGGCGGAGGAACTGCTGCGATGACCTGGGAGCAGCGCGTGTCGAACGTAGCCCAGCAAGGCTTCACGGAGCGACAGGCTGCGTTCCTCGTAACAGTGATGCTCCACGCGGGTGTTTGTGTTCGACGCCAATATTGTGCGTTCGCGCGCATTGGTTACGGTCAGGTGGTGTGCGACTTCTTCGGGTCCCTCGTCGACCGCGGGTATGCGTCACCTCATCGATGCGGAAGCCCGCGATGGCGCGTCTTTCACATCCACCACAAAGGGCTCTACAAGGCCATCGGCGAACCGCATAACCGGCACCGAAAACCGATGGCCGTGGCGCGTGCCGTTGAGCGCCTCATGGTGCTCGATGCCGTGCTGACGGATCGGCAGCGGACGTGGCTTGCGACCGAGCGCGACAAGCTCACGTATTTCACGCTCACGCATCGCATCCCCCGCCAGGACCTGCCATCACTAATCTTTCGCGCCGAAGACGCGGAAACCGTGCGCTACTTCCCGGACAAGCTCCCGATCGGACTCGACGAGGACGGCCGAACGCACGTGTTCGTCTTTCTGGTCGTTCAGGATGTGCCGATCGACTTCAGGAGCTTTCTCGAGCGGCATGCGGAACTCCTCAGAGCATTGCCTGCGTGGACGGTCCGAGTCCTGATACCCGCTCCGAAGAGGACCGCCGTTCCCCTTTACGAGGCTGCCTTTCGCGAACAGCTGGCGTCGCCGCTTCGTCCGAGCGTTGTCGACGATTTGCGCTGGTATTTCCGCGCCCGACGTCGGCGTCCGGCTGACGCCGAAGAGCGATTCGATCAGGCAGTGAAAGCATTCAGCGCTCCACGGTTCCAGGCGCTGTATCGGGCGTGGATCGAACGTGGAGATCCGGTGCTCGAGGCGACACAGTCCGCCACGTTAGCGGATGCGATAGCCCGCGGAACGGGCCGGTTGGAAATTCATGTCTTGCCGCATCAGTACGCGCATCTCTCACCCCTGGTCGGCACGGCGTGAGGGATACGGTCGAGCGAGGAACTACCCGAGGAACGCCGGGGGCGGGTTTCTCGCTCAGCCGAAAGGCGCGGTGAGTCGCGACGGAGGGTACGAGTGAGAACGTCGGAGAGTCGGCTCGGTGCGCGTAACCAGCGCGAGCGCAACGACTTGGGTGGGATGCAGCGAAAGCGCGCTCGACCCGTCGGCCGGCGTTCTTTGCCGGCCCGAAAACCTGCTCGAGTACCGCAGCCGGGGCGTGAGCGACCCCCTTCCGCCGCCCGGCGGCTGGTTCCAGCCGCGGCCCCAGGGGTCGCTCACGCCCCGGCTGCGGGTGCACATGTGAACGGCCACGTGACCGGACATGTACGGCGCCGTGTCCATGCGCATGAACGTGACATGGAGCGTGACATGTCGCCGATCTGGCGGCCGACGGAGGAGGCGTCGACCAATGTGTCGCGTCAAGCGCAATGTCCCCGAACCAGGAGTCACCTATGCCAGTAATCAAGCCTCGCACGCGCGGTAAACAGTTCGTCCGCCACACGACGCGTCTCGATCGCGAAAACAACGAGACGCTGTACGCCTACGCGCAGTTCATCGGCGAGTCAGCCGAGTACGTCCTGAATCAGCTGGTCGAGACATTTCTCGGCAAGGACAAGGAGTTTCTCGCGTGGCGAGCGGAGCACCCTGACTCGTACGTGCCGCTGCCCGTTCGCCAGCGGCGCCAACAGAAGCGCGCAGCCAACGTGGACCGCGTACGGTCAGCCGGCGTGAGACAGGCAGTCGCGGCGGCTGGATAGCGCGAGGCAGAGAAGACGATGGTCGCGAACATTCTCGCGGCACGTGCGCTGGTCGCGATAATCGTGGCAGCGGCGGTCGGCACGTGGGGTGTCACTGCGCATCCGGTGAACACGGACGACCCGTTCATCGGCCTGATCGCGCTGCAAAACCCGCGTGTGTTCCATGCGCTCGCGTACGGTTACGCGACACTCTGGTTCTCGACGACGTTCTTCGCGGCGTCACTTGTCCTGTCCGTGTTCGCGATCGTGGCGCTTGGGCGTACCCCACGTGTACGAGTTCGCGCGCTGCCACCGTACCCGGCTCCCGAGTCTCGGCCGACTCCGGCACTCGTCCTTGGCGAGGCGCATTTGCCGCGCACGTTCGGACCGGCGCCGACGCCGAACTGGCTGACGATCCCGCAACGCGGCCTCTACACGGGCGTCATGATTCTCGGCGCCGTCGGCACCGGAAAAACGTCGGCGTGCATGTACCCGTACGTCGATCAACTGGTTCGATGGAAGGCCGGCGATCCGGACCGCAAGGTGGGTGGGCTGGTGCTGGAAGTGAAGGGCGACTTCTGCCAACAGGTCCGGCGGATGATGCGCGCGGCGAATCGCGAGGGTGACTACCTCGAAATCGGCCTCAATACCGGCGTCTGCTACAACCCCCTGCACAACGACCTGGACCCGTACGCGGTCGCGTACGCGATCGGCAGCCTGCTCAATAACCTATTCGGAAAATCGAAAGAGCCGTTCTGGCAGCAGGCGTACACCGATCTTCTGAAGTTTGTCATCTCGCTGCGTCGGATCACCGACGGGTACACGACGCTCGCCGAGGTGTACCGCTACATCATCGAAGACGAACTGATTCGGAAGAACCTGCAGACCCTCAAGAACCAGTTCGATCACCCACCGGATGTCCTTGCCGTCGGCCGCGAGTGGTACCAAGGTGACATCCGTCAGACGCCGTGGACGCTATGGGTACCGCTTGGCGACACGCACGTGGGACACCCATACGACGCGGAACTCGAAGCGTACCTGGCCGGTCACGACATTCCATTCGAACTGCGCACGGGTTCAGACGCGATCTGCGCAGACCGCCGTCACCGCTACGAGGCCATCCACCGGTGGTTCTACAACACGTGGAGTCGGCTGGATCCAAAGGTGAAGGCGTCCATCGTCGAGGGCGTCGTCGTGTTCCTGTCGCTGTTCGATGAGAACCCGGCGGTGCACCGCGCGTTCTGTCCGTCGCGCCAGACGTACATCACGCCGCCCAAAGCGGGCGAGCCCAGACCGCTGCCGCCGCTCGAGGATCTGCTCGAGACCGGCCACGTCCTTGGTCTGAACTTTCCAGTGGCCATGAACCCGGCGCTGGCGCGCGGCCTCGGCGTGATGTTGAAGCTGGATTTCCAGCGTGCCGTCCTGCAGCGGATCCCGAAGATTTCCGCCGAGCCGCGGCGGCCATGGCGGGACATTCTG
>DATMJU010000497.1:0-6226 GCA_035553795.1 Vicinamibacterales bacterium | reverse complement strand
ATCCTCGGCCACGAGGATCACCGGCGATACCGCGAGCGCCCGGCGGACCGCCGGTGATCCTCGTGGCCGAGGATGATGCCGACGCGCGCGCGGTGATGCGGCAGACGCTCGAACGGCGGGGCTTCGGGGTGATCGAGGCCGCGGACGGCCGCCAGGCACTCGAAGCGGCGCGCCGGTCGGCGCCCGATCTGATCGTGCTCGACCTGCGGATGCCGGCCGTTCACGGGCGCGATGTGATTCGCATCCTGCGCAAGCAAGCGGCGACCGCGACGGTGCCGATCGTGGTGGTGTCGGGAAGCGCGAGCGAGCGCCAGTCGCTCGAATCGCTGGTGCTTGGCGCGAATGTGTTCCTGACCAAGCCCGCGAACACGGACGGACTGGTCGCGGACATTCACCGGCTGCTCAGCCGGAATGGACCGGAAGAGCGATCGTAAACCGCGCGCCACCACCCGGCGCCTCACCGACTTCGATCCATCCGCCGTGTTCTTTGACGATGGCGTGTGAGATGGCCAGGCCCAGGCCGGTGCCACCCTTCTTGTGCGCGGCCGAGCCTTCGACCTGCTTGAACGGCTCGAAGATTGTCTGCCGGAACGCCTCCGGGACACCGGGACCCTGATCGTCGATCATCACGTGGACGTGCTGGCCGTGGGGCTCAACGGTGACCGCAACCGTGCCACCCCTCGGAGAGAAGCGCACCGCGTTGGCCAGCAAGTTAATCACGACCTGTGCGAGGCGGTCTTCATCCGCAACCAGCCGCACGTTCGTGGGCGCGATCTTCAGCGTTACACCGGCATCGCCGGCAATCGGCCGCACCGTTTCCGCTGCGCGCGCGAGCGCCGTCGACAACTCGCCGTTCTTCCTCACCACGGACAGCTCACCGCTGCCCACCTTCTCGAGGTCGAGCAGGTCGTTGACGAGCGCCAGCAGCCGGTTCGCGCTGCGATGCGCCGCCGACAGCAGATCGCGCGAATCGGCGTCCAGGCTCGGATCGCCGTCCAGCGTCAGCGCCAGCGCGCCGCGAATCGACGTCAGGGGCGTGCGCAACTCGTGACTGACGTTCGCCACGAACTTCTTCTTGGCCTCTTCAGCGCCGCGCAGCGTCATCATCGCCCGCCGCAATTCGAGGTGGGTCATCAACTGCCGGCTCAAGGCCTCAAGCGCCTTGATCTGGCTGGCCGTCAACGCGCGCGGCACGCGATCGATCACGCACAAGGTGCCGAGACCGTGGCCGTCTCCGGTGACCAGCGGCGCGCCGGCATAGAAGCGGATGTCCGGGCGGCCGGTGACCAGGGGGTTGTCCTGGAAGCGTGCGTCCACGCTGGCGTCGGGCACGATCAGCGTGCGGTTGTCGACAATGGCGTGTGCACAAAAGGCCTGGTCGCGTGGCGTCTCCGGTGTGCCGAGCCCGAAGTCGGACTTGAACCACTGTCGATCCTTGTCGATGAGCGAGATCAACGCGATCGGCGTTCCGCAGATCTGCGCCGCGAGAGCCGTGAAATCGTCGTACGCCTGCTCGCGCTCGGTATCGAGGATGTCGTAGCTTTCGAGAGCGGCCAGGCGAGCCGCTTCGTCCGCGGGCACCGGAGGGGTCATCATTCGCGTTCTGTTGATCTTACGCGAAGCGGCTAGGACGTGACCGGCAGGCCGATCGTAAAACGCGCGCCGCCCGACGGTGCGTCACCGACCACGATCCAGCCGCCGTGTTCTCGAACGATCGCATGCGAGATCGCCAACCCGAGGCCGGTGCCACCCTTCTTGTGCGCGGCCGAGCCTTCCACCTGCTTGAACGGCTCGAACACGGTGTCGCGATACGCGAGCGGGACGCCCGGCCCCTGGTCATCGATGATGATGTGGACGTGGTCACCATGCGGCTCCACCGTCACCGTGATGCGGCCGGCCTTTGGCGAGAACCGGACCGCGTTGGCCAGCAGGTTGATGACCACCTGCGCGAGCCGCTCGGCGTCGCCGTGCAGCCGCACGTCGGCGGCGCCGATCGACAACGTGAGCCCCTGGTCCGCCGCGATGGGCCTGATCGTGTCTGCCGCGCGCTCCAGCACCGAGGCGAGAGAGCAATCAGCCTTCGTGACTGACAACTCTCCGCTGCCAACCTTCTCGAGGTCGAGCAGATCGTTGACCAGCGCCAGCAGCCGGTTGGCACTGCGATACGCCGCCGCCAGCAGATCGCGCGAATCGGCGTCCAGGCTCGGATCGCCGTCCAGCGTCAGCGCCAGTGCGCCGCGAATTGATGTCAGGGGCGTGCGCAGCTCGTGGCTGACGTTCGCCACGAACTTCTTCTTGGCCTCTTCAGCGCCGCGCAGCGTCATCATCGCCCGCCGCAAGTCGAGGTGCGCCATGACCTGGCGGCTGAGTGCTTCGAGGGCTTCTTTCTGTGCCGCGGTCAGCACGCGGGGCTTGTCGTCGATAACGCACAGCGTGCCAAGGCCGTAGCCGTCATGCGTGACGATGGGCGCACCGGCGTAGAAGCGAATCCTCGGCGCTCCGGTCACGCTGGGGTGATCGTGGAACCGCTGATCCTGGATGGTGTCTGGAACGACGAGGGTCTGGTTGTCGACCAGCGTGTGGCCGCAGAAGGTCAGCTCACGAGGCGTTTCGTCGCCGTCCATGTTGATCTTGGACTTGAACCACTGGCGCCTGTCGTCGATCAGGCCAATCAGCGCCATCGGCGTGCCGCAGACATGGGCGGCCAGCTTCGTGAAATCGTCGTACGCCTGCTCGCGCTCCGTATCGAGAATGTCGTACCTCTCGAGCGCAGACAGGCGTGCAGCTTCGTTTGCCGGCAGAGGAGGGGCAATCATCTGACGCGCTTCGATTTTACACCCGTCCAACAGGGCGTCAGAAGCGGATTGTCGTCCTAACGAATCTTGCGCAGGACCGCGGCGGCCTCGCGGTCATCGACATCCTTGATGATCGCCTCGACCTCCCACGCGCCCGATGCGGTGAGTTCTTTGATCACCAGCCCTTCGACGTACATCACGAGCCGGCTGTCGACCGGCACGGGCGTGGATGCGGCGTGAGGGCCGTCGTTGACATAGAGGGTGCGCGCGAGCAGATCGCTGCGGCCGGCCGTGGTGAGGTGAAATCGCCAGCGCGCGGGTCCGTCGTTCAGGCTTCGCGTCAACAGCACCGCGGGGAGATGCTGCACGCCAACGATGTGCTTGACCACGCCCTCGATGTTGGCCATGTCGTAGTAGAAGGCCGAGCGATTGCGATAGCCCGTGAAGTAGTCATCCCAGAACGGCCGAAATGCCACCACGGTCGCCGCCACCAGCACGAGCGCCCCCGCCCGCCAGGCGACTACGCGTGAGCGCCACAACGCGTCCCACCCGGCTGCGGCAAAGAGCAACCCAAACGGCACCATCAGCTGCGCGCGGTGAATGGCTTCCGCATGCCCGCTGGCCGCGGCAGGCAGCGGCGCAATCAGCAGCGCCGCCAGCAGGGGCCACAGCATGCGGTCTTTGCGGCGCCATAGCGCGAACAGCCCGATCGGCGCCAGCACGGCGATCGGCTTGAGAAACACCCCGATCAGGCCCGTCGAAGTGAGCAGGCTCGCACCGCCGGTTCGAAACAGGAACGTCCACTCGAAATACCTGGCGTACAAGGGAAGCAGCGTGGCGAGGTTTCCCATCTGCTGCTGATCGGCAAGGGGCCGATGCGAATCCAAAACGCGGTAGCGCTCGATGGTCTCCGGCAAGGCGGTTGGGTTCGCGGACAGCCAGACGAGCACCACGATGAACGCCGGCGCAAATCCCGCGGCCGATCCGAGCACCGCGCGCGGCCAGCCGGCCCCGGACCGCCAGTATGCCAGCCATGAGATCCCCAGCAGGCACGGCAACAACGCCCACGCCGCAATGTAGGAATAACACCCGACGCCGAGGATGACGCCGCCGAGCACCGCAGAGCGGACACGCCGTGTCTCGAGATAGTCGGCGAGACACCAGACCCACGCGATCGCAAACGGCACGAGCAGCGAGTAGTCGACGGCCTCGCGGCTCAGGATGAAGCTCACGGGAGTGAGCGACGTCAGGATCGCAGCGACGAGGGCGCCGGGGAACTCGAAGCGCATTCGCCGTGCCGCCAGATACACGAGCAGCGGCGTCAGCAGGCCCCCAATCAGCGCCGGCGGCAGCCGCACAGCGGCCTCGCTGAAGGGCTGCACCTTGAGCGATAGCGCGATCAGGTAGAACAGGATCGGGTGGAACCAGGTGTCGCCCCACGGCATCTTCACCGGATCGCCGAGCGGATCATGGAGGTTGACGAACAGCGGAAACAGTTCGCCATTGAGGCTGCGGCCGTTCTTCGCGAGGGCCAGGCCGCCATTGGCAAAGTGCACTTCGTCACCGGTCATGTAGACCGGCGACTGCTCGAGCGCGTAGGTGTAAAGCGCTGTCGAGGCCGCGAGGACCAGGATCAGGGCGGCACGCTGAAGCGAACGCAAGCGCCCTAGCTTAATCCGCTTTGTGAGGACGCGCCATCGTTTCGGGCCGCACCCACTGCGCAAACTGCTCTGCCGTCACATGGCCGGACTGCAGCGCCGCATCTCGCAGCGACAGGCCGTCGCGATGCGCCTTCAACGCGATCGCCGCGGCGTTCTCGTAGCCGATATGAGGGTTCAGTGCGGTGACCAACATGAGCGACTCCTCGACGTGTTGGCGAATGCGTTCGAGGTTGGGCTCGAGGCCGCGGGCACAGTACAGATCGAATGAACGGCAGGCGTCCGTCAACAGTTCGACCGATTCCAGCAGGTTGTGCAGGATCACCGGCTTGTAGACGTTGAGCTGAAAGTGGCCCTGCGTATTCGCCATCGACACGGCCAGGTCGTTGCCGAACACCTGGACGGCGACCATGGTCATCGCCTCGCACTGCGTTGGATTAATCTTGCCCGGCATGATCGATGAACCGGGCTCGTTCTCCGGAATGCGCAATTCGCCAATGCCGGCACGCGGCCCGGACGAATACAGGCGCACGTCACCGGCCATCTTCATCAGCGCCGCCGCGAGGGTGCGAACCGTGCCGCTGGCCGCCGCCATCGCATCGTGGCCGGATAGCGCGGCGACGTGATTGCCGGTCACGCGGAACGGTTGTCCAGTCTCCCTGGCCATCCACCGCGATGCCGTTTCTCCGAACTTCGGATGCGCGTTCAGGCCTGTCCCCACCGCCGTCGCGCCATAGGCGAGCTCGTGCAATTGCTCGAGTGAGCGCTCGACGCCGGCGATCGCGGCATCAAGCTGTGCGACCCAGCCGCCAATCACCTGCCCAAGCGTGATTGGCACGGCATCCTGCAGGTGCGTGCGGCCGATCATCACCACGTCCGCGTGCGCGCGCGCCTTCTCATCGAGCGTGTTGCGGAGCGCCGACACCGCCGGCAACAGGCGATGGACGATCGCCTCGACGGCGGCCACGTGCATCACCACCGGGAATCCGTCGTTCGAAGACTGCCCTTTGTTGACGTGATCGTTCGGATGCACGGGCTCGTGCGCGCCGAGCGGCTTCCCCGCGAGCTGATTCGCCCGGTTGGCGATCACCTCGTTGGCGTTCATGTTGCTCTGCGTGCCGGAGCCGGTCTGAAAGACGACGAGAGGGAACTCCGCATCGAGGGTGCCGGCGATCACTTCGTCCGCCGCGCGAGCGATCAGATCGGCGCGCTCCCTGGAGATCGCGCCCAGCTCGCCATTCGCAAGCGCCGCGCACTTCTTGAGCAGCCCCAACGCGCGAATCACCGGCCGCGTCCACACGAAGCGCGGGACCCCAATCGCAAAGAAGTGCCGCGACCGCTCGGTCTGCGCACCCCACAGGCGATCGACGGGGACCTCTACCGGCCCGAGAGCATCGTGCTCAGTGCGATACATCCCTCGAAGGTTACAAGAGTTAATAGAGGTTACAACGGTAATAACTGTTGTAACCCTTGGAACCTTTGTAACCCTTGTAACCTTTAGAATCCCGGCGTCAGCCCGAATTGCCACAACCATCCACGCCGGGAACGATCGAGGGGACGGACGTAGTCGAACTCCACTACCGCAAAGCCGAACACGTTGGCGCGGAGCGCAATGCCGGCGCTGCGGACCCAGTCGCGTTCGCCGCCGGCGAACCGGGGCTTGACGTTCGAATCCCACGCCAGGCCGGCGTCGGCGAACAACGCCATTTCGATCGGGAACGGGCCGTAGAAAGACTTGCGGCTGAACAAGCCAAGCAATGGGAAGCGCAGTTC
>DATMJU010000496.1:0-2097 GCA_035553795.1 Vicinamibacterales bacterium | reverse complement strand
GATGACGCGCTTCCGTCCGAAGGACTTCATCAAGATCCAGGAGTTGCGTCCGCACGCGACGTTCCGCGGGTTCTGGGGGCTTGATGGCTTCCAGGAAACCGGCTTCCTGCACCTCGACAACCACTGGCAGTTCCGCGATAGCACCGAGATCCACACCGGCATGAATATCACGCGTGAAGGTGTGCGCGCCCCGTTCGAGATCTATCCGGGCATCTTCGTGCCACCAGGCACCTACGATCATGCCGAAGCGCAGATCGTGGCGATGAGCAACCAGGGCGCGCCGGTCAGTCTCTCGCTGCGCACCACCATCGGCGGATTCTTCGGCGGCGATCGCGTCACGCTGAATCCGACGCTGCGCTTCCGCGCCGGCGATGCGTTGACCGCGCAGATCGACTATCAGCGCAACGACATCGACCTGCCGGTGGGCGAGTTCGTGACCAATCTCGTGCGCACCCGTGTCAGCTACTCGTTTACGCCGCGCATCTTCACCCAGGCGCTCGTGCAGTACAACGATCGCGCTGACCTGTGGTCGATGAACCTGCGCTTCGGATGGCTGCAGGCGGCCAACACCGGCCTGTTCATCGTTTACACCGACACGCACGGGCTCTACGACCTCTTCGATCGCCCGGAACGCACCGACCGATCGCTGACGGTCAAGTACTCCTACTTGTTCAACGTGTTCCGGTAAGCCCTCCGGCGGCCCCTGCCGCCGTAAACTTCTGACCCTGAACGGCCGAAACCATATCAATGGCTTTCGGCCTCTTCCGGCCACTTCCTCGATCGGTCACGCGTCCCCTTTCCATCCTCGCCCTGGTGGCATGGGTGGTGGCGATGGGCTTCCTTGTCAACCGCTCGTACCTGCAGGCGTCGGGCAACCTCGCCACGGACCTGGCGCGCTACGGGACCACGGCGCAGTGGCGCGGCGTCTACTATCGCGGCGAGAAGGTCGGCTTCACGGTCAGCCAGGTGCAGGCGACCGATGATGGCTACCAGCTCCAGGAAGACGGACGCCTCCAGTTCTCGCTCCTCGGTGCCACGACCTTCGCGATTCTCCGCACCACCGCCAACGTCGACCGATCGTTCGCGCTCCAGGATTTCGATTTCTCCCTCGATCCCGGCACCGGCCCGATGTCGATCAAGGGCCGTCTCGACGGATTGAACCTGTCGCTCGAGATCGGCAGTGCGTCCGGGTCGAGAACGGAAACCCGCACCTTGTCGGAGGCGCCGGCGTTGATGTTGAGCGTCGGCCGCCGCCTCGCGAACGAAGGCCTGGCCGCCGGCACGACGAAGCAGTGGATGGTGTTCGATCCGGCGACGATGAAGAACGCGCCGGTGACGCTGGCGATTGGTGAGCGCGAGGTCGTCACCGCGGGCGGACGGCGTCCGATTCCCGCCTTCAAGGTGCAGATGGCCTTCAGCGGCATGACCACCACCGCGTGGATCACGGACACCGGCGAGATCGTGCGTGAAGAGAGCCCGATGGGGCTCATCACCGTGCTCGAGACGCAGGAGCAGGCGCAGCAACTGGTCGTGTCCAACCGCATGCAGCAGGACATGCTGCAGGCCGCGGCAATTGTGCCGGCCATGCCGGCCCGGCAGCGGATCGTCGAAGGCCGCGACGTCAGGAGACTGCGGCTGCGACTGACCGGAGCGGATCTCTCAAGCCCCGATCTGCAAGGGGATGGTCAATCGGTTGTCGGCGACCAGATCGAGTTGATCGATCCGCGCGAGCTGACGCCCGGACCGACGCCTCCCGACCTCGAGCGATATCTGCGCGCCGAGCCGTTCATCGAAAGCGATGCGCCGGAGATCAAGGCCGAGGCTGAAAAGATGGTCGCCGGGATCACCGGCACTCGCGAGCGCGCCGAACGCCTGGTCCGCGAGGTCAACTCGCTGGTCGAGAAGCGCCCCACCGTCAGCCTGCCGTCGGCGCTCGAAGTGCTCCGCACCAAGGTCGGGGACTGCAACGAGCACACGGTGTTGTTCGTCGCGCTGGCGCGTTCGCTGGGCATTCCGGCGCGCATCAACGTCGGCGTCGCCCACGTGCGCGGCGCTTTTTACTACCACGCGTGGCCCGAGGTTTACATCGATGAGGGC
>DATMJU010000495.1:0-3014 GCA_035553795.1 Vicinamibacterales bacterium | reverse complement strand
CGCGCTTCCTCGCGGACCGTCACGCTGCCGCCAATGGGCTTGGCGCCTTCAGCCACCACGATGATGCTGAACTTCGCGCCGAACGTCTCGCGCTTGCGAATCGCCGCCGATACCTTCTCGAGATCGTACGGAATCTCGGGGAGCAGGATGACGTCCGCGCCGCCGGCGATGCCGGCTTGCAGGGCAATCCACCCGGCGTGGCGGCCCATCACCTCCACCACCATCAGCCGTTTGTGCGCTTCCGCCGTGGTGTGGAGGCGATCGATCGCGTCGGCGGCAAACGCCACCGCGGTATCAAACCCGAAGCAACTCGTGGTCCCGACAATGTCGTTATCGATCGTCTTCGGCACGCCGACCACGGGAATGCCCTTGAGATAGAACTGGTGCGCGATGCTTAGCGAGCCGTCGCCGCCAATCACGACCAGCGCCTGGAGCCCCATCTTGTGAAAGGTCTCGACGACGCGATCCGAGTAGTCGACCTTCCCTTCCGGGGTGTCGACCGGGTACTCGAACGGGTTGCCGTGATTGGTGGTGCCGAGGATGGTTCCGCCAAGGCGGAGAATCCCGGTCACGTCATTCGGCGTGAGGATTCGGGACCGCTTGGGATCGAGCAGGCCGTCAAAGCTGTCTTCCAGCCCGACGACCTCGATTCCGGCGTTGTAAGCGGATTTGACGACGGCGCGAATAACGGCGTTGAGGCCGGGAGCGTCGCCGCCGCCAGTGAGGACACCTATACGTTTAATGGCAGGCACGTCTTAAGGACTATATTTTAAAAGCGCGACAGTTCTATTTCGGCCGTAAGTTTGATACATTAAATAGGTTATTGGCCTGTCGGGCGGCTAGCTCAGCTGGGAGAGCGCTGCGTTCGCAATGCAGAGGTCGGGAGTTCGATCCTCCTGCCGTCCACCACTCAAATCCAAGCAACCAAACTACTAGTATCGCAGTCGAACTAGTATGGGATCCATGAAGGCCTTTCTCGTCTCCGGCGCGGTCGTCCTCTACGCGCTGGCCGGATACGCCCAGGGCGGGGACCCTGTCGCGCTGGCCGCCAAGATTCAGCAGCGCTACAACGGCATCAAGGACATCCAGGCGGACTTCACCCAGACCTACGAGGGCGGCGTGCTGCGCACACGCTCCACGGAGCGCGGCACGGTGGCCATCAAGCGCCCTGGCCGGATGCGCTTCATCTACACCAAGCCCGAAAAGAAGGAATTCGTCTCTGACGGCACGAAGCTCTATGCGCACATGGTGGCCGACAAGCAGGTGATCGTCAGTCCGGCGCCTGGCCCTGACCAGGGGGACATCCCCGCGATGTTCCTGGCCGGGCAGTCCGACCTCGCCCGCGACTACACCCCGACCTTCACGCCGTTGCCCGGCGCGGCACAAGGCCTGGTCACGCTCAAGCTGGTGCCCCGCAAGCCCAACGCGGACTATGAGTCGCTAGGCATCGGCGTGGACGCGAAAACGCTCCAGATTCTGTTCCTTTCGGCGGTGGATACCCAGGGCGGCCGATCCTCGTTTACCTTCACTAACCTGAAGGAAAATCGGGGTTTGTCCGATAAGGACTTTGAGTTCCGCATCCCTCGCGGGGCGGAAGTCCTAACCAATGGTGGCCGTGTTCAATAACGCCTTCGCCCGCACCTCCCGTCTTGCCCTGGCCGCGATCACCGCGCTGGCGCTGGCTGCCTGCGCGAGCGGCGGCGGTTCGCTACGCATCGCGCGCAACGCCGAACTGTCGCAAAACTACGACCTCGCGGTCGCCGAATACACCAAGATGCTGCGCGCCAAGCCGGAGAGCCGCGAGGCGCGCCAGGGTCTCGAGCGCGCCAAGCTCCGCGCATCACAGGACCACTTCACCCGCGCCCGCCGCGCGGTATCGACCAACAACCTCGAGGAAGCGCTCGTCGAGTACCAACTCGCTTCGGAGTTGAATCCCGCCAACTCGGAGATCGAACGCGAGCTGCAGGAAACCCGCACGCAGCTCCGCGCCAAGATCGCCGTCGCCGACAACGGCAAGACGCGTCTCGAATCGTTGATTCAGCAGAGTCTCGAAGCTCCGCTGCCCGGCTTCGACCTCCCCGCCGACGCGAAGCTCCCTGACTCGGTGGTGTTCCGCGACGCCAACGCCCGCGACGTGTACTCGGCGATTGCCCGGTTCACGAACTTGAGCATCGCATTCGATCCCACGTTCCGCGATCAGCCGATCTCGATTGATCTTCGCGGCCAGACGCTCGAAGAAGCCCTCAACGGGCTCTCGCAGACGACGCGCAACTTCTGGCGGGTGACCGCACCGCGCACGCTCACGATCGTTCCCGATACCGCCGCGAAACGCCGCGAGTACGAGGAAGAGATCGTTCGCACCTTCTACTTAAGCAACGCCGACCTTAAGGAAACCGTCGACATGCTCCGCATCGTCGTCGATGCGCGCCGCCTGTCGACGATCACCGCGACCAACGCCATCACGATCAAGGACACGGCCGAGCGCATCACGGCCGCCGGCAAGATCATCACGGCGATCGACAAGGCCCGGCCCGAGGTCATCATCGACGTCGAGCTCCTCGAAGTGAACCGCACGCACCTCCAGGAGTTCGGGCTGCAGATCGCGTCGCCCGGCCAGCCTGGTATCAGCGGTGCGGTGGGCCTGAAGGACGGGCTGAACGTGCAGAGCCTGTCGAGCCTGACCAGCGCGGACATGCTGCTGACGTCACTGCCCTCGCTCTACTATCGCCTGCTGAAGAACGACGGCGCGACGCGCATCCTCGCCAACCCACAGTTGCGCACCTCGGAAGGCATCGCCGCGCAGGCGCGTTTCGGCGAGCGCGTGCCCGTGCCGGTCACGACCTTCGCGCCAATCGCGGCCGGCGGCGTGCAGACGCAGCCGATCACGTCGTTCAACTACGAACCGATTGGCGTCAACATCGACATCACGCCGCGCATGCATCATGACGATGCGGTGTCGCTGGCGCTGAAGGTGGAATTGAGCAGCATTTCGGGCAAGGGCTTCGGCGATTTGC
>DATMJU010000494.1:0-20232 GCA_035553795.1 Vicinamibacterales bacterium | reverse complement strand
GCTCTGGATGCGTCTCGTAGTTTCTCGCTGACACGTAGACGTGGTCTTCATCGAAGAAGATCCACGCTTCGGTCTTCTCGGTGGCCGGCTTGAATTCATCCGGCTCCTGCTGCACGAAGTCGCCGATGGCCGGCGTGGTCTTGTAAATCTCCTCGTCCAGCCTGCCGTCAATGCGCAACGGTTGCGCGGTGCGATGCGCGGTCACCGTCGGCGCCGGTTTGGACTGCGTTTGAGCGTATGCGGGCGCGCACAGCAGCAGTAGTGCCAGTAGGGCAACCTGAAGCATGCGGCATGCTATGTGGAGTCACTTGCATTTTGCAAGTTACATTCGTACACTTCCGGATCGTGCCCGCTCGCGCCCCGTCCCGCGCCCGCCGATCGTTCTGCCCGGTGGCCTGCACGCTCGACGTGCTGGGCGATCGCTGGTCGCTGCTCGTCGTGCGCGACGTGATGCGCGGCAAGCGTCGCTACGCCGAATTCCTGGAATCTCCGGAAGGCATACCCACCAACATCCTGGCGGATCGATTGAAGCGCCTGGCCCGCAAGGGCGTGATCAAGTCGCATCGCTACAGCCAGCATCCGCCACGCGTCGAGTACGAGCTGACCCCGAAAGGCGAGGACCTGCGGCCGATCATGCGCGCGATGGTCGAGTGGGGAGTGCGTTACGAAGGCGGCCGCACGCCGTCGCCGATGCCCGCTCCTACACCGTAACGACCGTTAGAGTCACATCACCACCTGAGTTCTTTCTTAGTTCAACCTCGCGCGTAACCGAATCGCAAAACTCTTCAGATAAAGTGGGTCGCGTCCTCCAATGTCTGTTGAATTCGATTCGCGAGTTCGAGCCTTGCCGGCCGACTGGCCCGGTCCCGGTCCCATCGATCTATCGATCCACGATCGCCCGCACGACTCCGCCAAGATGGAGTGGTGGTACGTCAATAGCCACCTCCGCTCGGAGGAAGGCCATGACTACTCGGTGTTCGCGGCCTTCTTCCGCGTGGACATGACGCCGAAGGATGCCACCGAACGCACCTTCACCCATTTCCTGACGTGGGCCCTCGTCGATGCGTCCGCGGCGCGCTATTTTCCTCATACGCTGCTCGATCCGCTGAGTCCGACCCTCGCCGTCGAAGACATCGACCGGAGGGCCGGCCGCAGCGATCCACGGCTGATGCGGGCGATGCGCGAAGTGCTCAGCCGCAACGTGGTGCCGCTGCCCGATCGCATGATGTCGGCGCCGGCCACCGTGCTGCTCGATACCCTGTCGCTCGATTACGGCGGGAACCGCTTCCGGAAGCTCGCTGACGACAGCTACGCGATCGATTTGGCCAGCACCGCCACCGGCGTGAATGTCCAGTTGCGATTCACGCTGGACAAGCCGGTCGTTCGCCATGGCGACTCCGGCGTCGTCCGCGGCCTGTCCGGCGAGGACATGTTCTATTACTTCTCGCCGCGCTGCCGCGTGGAAGGCACCATCGGCATCGACAACAAGCGCGTCAGCGTGTCGGGCAAAGGCTGGTACGACCACGAGTTCGGCGATGGCGACGGTGAGAATCCGAGCGACGCCAAAGTCGCGTGGAACTGGGTCGCGGCCCAGCTCGATAACGGCTGGGAGCTCTCGGCGTACGACCTGGTCGATCGCGCCGATCCGACGAAGAGTCACGGGCGGTGGGTCGTCGTTGTCGATCCGTCGGGCGCGCAGCATTCCTACGACGACTTCGAGTTTGCGACGCTCGATTCGTGGACCAGTACCCGGACGTTCAACGAGTATCCAACGCGATACCTGCTGAACGTACCCGCGGCCGGTATCTCCCTCGACATCGCGGCCGCTTTCCCGGCGCAGGAGATGATCACCATTGTCTCGGCGCCCGGCTTCTGGGAAGGCATGGTCGAGATCACTGGATCGTGGCGCGGCGCGCAGGTCTCCGGCCGCGGCTTCGTCGAGCGCAGCGGCGTGAGCGTGGTGGACACCACCGATGCGCTGTTCGCGTCGGTCGGCCGCGAAACAAGGCGCGCGATCGATGCGCTGCTGCCGGAACGCCCGACTGATGCCGAAGCAGCCCGCCTGATCGGCGGCCCCGGTTGCGAGCACTACCTTGACGGCATCAGCCTCGATCAGTACTCACGAACGCTGTTGGTGCCGATCCGCGAGATCATCCTGCGCGGCGGCAAGGCGTGGCGATCCTACGGACTGCTGGCCTGCATGGACCTGGTCGGCGGCAACTCGCAGCCGTTCTCCAACTGGCTTGCCGTTCCCGAGCTGCTGCATGTCGGCTCGCTGATCATCGACGACGTCCAGGACGACTCGGACGTGAGGCGCGGCGGCCCGTCGTGTCACAAAGTGCATGGCGTGGCCCTGGCGATCAATGCAGGATGCGCGAGCTACTTCCTGTCTGAAGTGCCGATGCGGACCGCGCAGCTCAGCGACGCGTTGCGGGTGCGCGTCTATTCCGCGTACTTCGACGCGGTGCGCGCTGCTCATGCCGGGCAGGCGTTCGATATCGACGGCCTCGTGTCACTGATGCCGCAGATCGTCGAGTCCGGCCACGGCGAACTCCTCGAGAGGCGAGTCCACGGTGTTCACCGCTTGAAGTCCGGCGCTCCCGCCGGGGCGCTGGCGCGCATGGCGGCGCTCATTGGCGGCGGCACAGAAGAACAAGCCGAGGGCCTGGGCCGGTTGTTCGAAGCGTTCGGCCTCGCGTTCCAGATCATCGACGACGTGCTGAACCTGCGAGGGTTCGATGAGAACCGCAAGATGCGCGGGGAAGACATCACCGCCGGAAAGATCACGGCGCCGGTGGCACGGGCAATGGGTCTGCTCAATCGCGAGCAACGCAGCGAGCTGTGGAGCATCCTCCAGGAGCACCCATCAGATCGTGAGCGCATTGCTGACGCGGTGCACCTGATCGACGGTTGCGGAGCGCTGGCGGACTGCGAAGCGCAGGCTCGGGCGATCGTCGAAAACGCGTGGTCGGCGATCGATCCGCTGGTGCCCGATTCGCTGTACAAGATTCGGCTGCGCGCGTTCGGGTGGTTCGTGCTCGACCGCCACTACTGAGCGGCCGCACGTTCGATGAGGTCGGCGGCCCGCTTCACACCGCCGGCCTTGGCGAACGCTTTCTGCAGCGCCGGGATGCGGTCGCGGAATGCCGAGTCCGTCGAGACCTTGGCGATCGCATCGCGCAACTGCGCGGTCGTGAAGCGGCTCTTGTCGAGCCACAAGCCAACGCCTGCATCGGCGACCCGCGCGGCCATGTCACGCTGATCGGCCAGCATTGGAATGCCGACCACCGGCGTTCCCGCCGCCAAAGATTCGTGCACGCTGTTGATGCCGCAATGCGACACGAAGACCCGCACGTTGGGGTGCGCGAGCACCGCGCGCGGAGATGGTACCCAATCCATCAACTTGACGCTCTGCGGCAACGGCCGTGGAATGCGGTCAGCATGCGGCGGCCGGACGATCCAGAGGGCGCGCATCCCTTCCACGGCAATCCCGTTGGCAATCCGGCCGAGCTGCTCCGTGCTGTTGGCGGAGACGGTGCCCATGTTGGTGTAGATCACCGGTGGCCCGTCGCTGAGCCACCGTTCGAGATCGGGCGGAAGTGGCGGCACATCTTCGGCCAGCATGGGGCCGACCATTTCCACGTTCGCCGGCAGCGGCCTGACGTATTCGAGTCCGAAGGCGCCGTTCACGAGAATCTGGCGGCCGCGCAACGGCGCTTCGAGCGTGGTGTTGGGCAAGCCGCGCGTTCGACGCAATGCGTTCACGCCACGCAGCACCGTGAAGCGAATGCCGAGCGCCATCAGGCCGCGCAATAACGGTTCAGCGGTTCGCTGCAGCCAGCCGATGTCGTGAATCGACTGTCCCGTTGTCATCATCGGGACGCCAGGAGCGGGCGCAAGCAGGCCTTGCGGCACGCCGGTCAGCAGCGAGGGGTTGTTGAGCGCAAACGTGACGCCCGTGGCCTCGGCCGCATCGACTCCAGCCCACGAAAAGATGTCGACGATGAGGATGGAGGGGCGGTCGGAGGCGACCGCCGCAACCAGGCCGTCAAACATCACCGGCCAGATCTTCCCGAGGACCGGCAGAAAACGCATGCCGCCGCGCCGGTAATCCGGATCGACCGTGGCTGCCGCTTCCGCAGCGCGCAGCTCCTGAATCGTGTCCCCGAGCGTGCCGAGGTTCACAAACGGGATCGCCGGTGACTCGCGCGCGCAGTGATCGGCCATTTCGCGCGTGCTCGCCACGGCGACGCGCCAGCCACGCTTCTGTAGCTCCTCCGCTTGGCGCAGCAATGGATTGAGATGACCGACGAACGGCAGAGCGGTAAACAACGCGTACGGCACGGCCAAGAGTCTAGCGCGACGGCCGAGTTATCCTTGTCGCCTTGCACTGATGTACGCGCTCTTTACATCCATTCCGCTGATCGGCCACCTCAATCCGCTGATTCGCCAGGCCGTTGAACTGAAGCGCCGGGGATGGCGTGTGGCGATCGCCTGCGCCGGCGACATGCGCGCGCATGTCTCGCGTGAGGCGGCCGTACCGTTCATCGATCTCGGAGGGCTCGGGCCGATCGCCGGTGAACTGCGGCGCCGGGAAGAGGCCGCGTCTCTCGACGCGAACCTGATTCGCGGGACCCTCGGCATCCTTGACGGGCTGACGCTGGTGTGGCCGATGATGTTCGACGGACTGCAGGCGGTCATTGCCGCCGATCGGCCGGACGTGATGGTCGTGGACATGTTCACCTCGGCAGGACTGGCGGCTGCCGAGCAAGCGAATATCCCGGTTGTCGTCAATAACGCGGACCTCCTCTCCGTCGTTCCCGTCACGCTGTTGCCGCCGGCAGATCACCTGCCGTACCTGTTCTCCGGGCGTTCGGTCCATTCGGTGAATCCGTTGCAGAAAGTATTTGGCCCTGCGATCAGAAAGCTGGCGACCATCGGCGCTCAATTCAGCGTTGGCCGGAAGCAGAACGCGTTGCGGCAATCACGTGGACTGCCGCCGGTGCGCTTTGACGCGCCGCTGGCGGGGAAGACCATCCTGGTGGACGGCGTCTTCGGACTGGAATACGAGCGTCCGTTGCCCGATCACATTCACATGGTCGGCCCGATGCTACCGCCGGTCGAGCCGCTGCCCGCCGATCTCGACGCGTGGCTGTCGAACGGGCCGCCGGTGGTGTACGCCAATCTCGGAACGCTCGCGGTGGCCCCAACAGAGCTGTTGCAGGCCATCGCCGAAGCGTTGAGCCTGCCGGGCAGGCGGGCGCTGTGGATCCTCAAGAAGGCGCAGGCCGATCGCCTGCCGCCAGGCCTGCCGTCGTCGTTGCGAGTGATGGAATGGGGCCCGCAGCCATTCGCGATCCTGTCGCACCCGAACGTGAAGGTGTTCGTGTCGCACTGCGGTATCAACAGCGCGCACGAGTCGATCGCGGCCGGCACGCCAATCGCCGGCATACCGATGTTTGCGGATCAGCGCGACATGGCGGTGAGGATTGCGGATGCCGGCGTCGGAACATGGTTCGACAAGCGAGCGCTGACCGGCGCACAGCTTGGGTCGGCGATCCACTCGCTGATGCGGGACGCGGAGATCCCGGCGCGCATTGCGCGCCTCCAGGACTTGATCGCACGCACCGGCGGCGTGTCGAAGGCGGCCGATTGTATTGCCGCTGCCGCGCGCGGCTACTCGCGCACCGCGTAGATCGTCGAGATTCCCATCAGTTCGTGCAAGGCCCAATCCTCACGATCGATCGCCACGCGATAGCCGTGTGCTCGCAGGCGGGACGCCATGCGTTCGAGCCGGCCGTCGACGTCATGCACTTCGATCACGAACTGGCGGATGCGCGGCCAATCGCGATCGGCAATGCCGTCGAGGACCTGTTCTTCCGCGCCCTCGACGTCGATCTTGGCAAGATCAATGCGGTCGAGGCCGCTGGCAGCAAGTTCCCCTGAGAGCGTGCGTAGCTGAATCGACACACTGGACCTGAAGATCCGCTTGCGAACCTCGAGTCCCGCGGCGGCGAGCAGCACCACCGCAGCCGCCGGCCAGCGGGACCACCCGCGATTGAGTGCGCGCAACAGGCCGCGGCTGACGCCGCTCGAATCGGTGCGGTCCAGGTCGCGCAGTCCAGCCGTGATCCACTGCATGAGCGTGGCACCGGGCTTCGACGCCCCTGACATCGCGGCGGGATGCATCGACGTGGTGATCGACGAAAAGCGATCGAACATGATCGTGACGCGCTCGTCACGCGCCGACAAGCCCGCTTCGACGGCGGTTACCTCCGGAGCGTGCGCGCTCAGGTTGCGTTGCAGCATCGCAAAAGTCTGCGGCGCCGGCTCGAACGATCGGATGCGCGCGCCGGGCACCGATCGGGCCATGTGGATCGCGAACAAACCGATGTTGGCGCCCACGTCAAAGATCACCGCGCCCGGCGCCAGCGTGACGCCGTGGCGCTCGTAGGTCTGCTCGGCCACGATCTCCCGGTACAGGATCTTCGCCTCGAGATCGGAGAAGGCCTCGATCTCGAGGCCGTCTGGGAGTGTGGCGCGCATCTAGCGTGAGATGGCGGGCTTCCGCCACACGGCCTTCGATACCGCGGCGACGGCGATGACCAGGTAGGCCAGGGGATTCCAGCGCCAGCGCGGCCCGAACGATCGATCGAGCCGCCACCACTTGCTGGCGCGCGGGCTTGGCGTGGCGGGATCGATCCACACCACCTTGTCCTTCATGTGGAGGAATGCCGCATCGGCATTCAGCTCGGCGCGCGCGCGTTCGTAGCGATCGAAGCGCTGTGGATTCTTGGCGCGGATCTCGTCCCACGTGAGGTAGGAAACGCCCCACGTGGACGGGAACGGCACGCGTTGCTGAAGCGCGCGCATGTCTCTGACGTGGCGATAGTCGTCGATCCCGGGCTCGCCATAGATGCCGATGTCGACGACATGCGGCGCGCCGATGGTGGCGCGTTCATCCTCGGGAATGCGCACCGCGCAGTTCCACAGCGGATAGACCCGCAGGTTGGCTTGAACCCACGCGATGCCGTCCTGCAGATCCTGCAGCCTGACACCCATGTCCTGGTTGATCTGATGCCGATCGCGCTCGAGCGCCGTGACTCCCGCGCTGGCGAACCCTGTCGCCTGATACATGGCGTCAACCTGCGCGTCCATGTGGCGACGGCCCCAATCCGTTTCGGACAACAACGGGAAGTCGGCGTGCGACTCCAGTTGCCACCACAACCCGCGTTCGAGCCGCCTCAGGTACGACAGCGTCGGCATCACTTCTTCGGTCACGTCACGACGATTGGCGGCCGCCCGCACATGCTGGTGGTAATACTCGCCGCCCGGGCGCAACGGGTCGAACTGCGGCAGGCCGCCAGCGGCATCCACGAAATCCGCCGTCGCCAGCACGTAGCCCTGCGGCCCGAAGATGATTCCCTCGTGGAAGTCAGGTTGTTCGAGCGACGCGCTGAATGCGGCGACGTAGTCGCCGAGCGATCGATACCGGCGGTAGGTGCACTTCACGAACGGCTTGGCCGGCACCAGTTGGATTGTCGCTGCGGTGACGATACCGAGAGTGCCCAGCGATTCAGGCAGCGCCGCGAACACGACGGGGTGTGCATCACGCGAGGCCGTGATGACGTCACCATCGGCGCGCACCAGTTCGACCGAGCGAACGGTGTGGGTGAACACGCCGTAGCGATGCGCCGATGACTGAATGCCTTCGCCGTTGATCAAACCCGACACCGTGAACATCGGGTATTCGGGAACGACGGCCGGCAGGAGGCCTTGCGCGAGGGACGCTTCCGACAGCGCGCCGATCGTGACCTGGCCCTCAACGGTTGCCAGCCGCCGCGCCGCGTCGATCTCGATCACGTGGTGTAACGCGCTGACATCGACCGCGTGCAGGCCCGACTTGTAGGCCTGATCCCGGATGCTGTGCGTCGGCGTCTGCTTCCGGATGGTCAGGCGCGCACCCGCCGGGCGTGCCCTTACCTGTCGCGCGACGTCCGCCACGCGTTCCTGATGCGCCGCCAGCATGCTGATTCGCCCAGTATCCCCGGACACGGCGGCACAAATAACTTTGTGATATAAAGTAAATGGTTCTTAGATGTTCCTTAGTTCAGCCGTAGTGGCGGAAAAACCCGCCACGGAATGAGTAAGGTTTCCGCAGACATGCGCGAATCCAAGTTTTGGGCCAACCTACAGACCGGGCTATACTTAGGGGACGTGGGACAAACGTATTTCCAGAAGGGTTTCGGCCTGAAATCCGAGGTCGGACCTGTCTTGGCGCGTACCTATCAGAGCACCACCGTCGAACGTCTCAAGACGTTCGGGTACGAGGCCAGCGCGGGCGGGATCCATTTCAAGCTCGCGAGGGAATTCGGCTTTTGTTACGGCGTCGATCGCGCGGTGGATTACGCGTATCAGACACGCCGCCAGTTTCCCGATCGCCGCGTGTTCCTGTCGGGCGAAATCATCCACAATCCGGACGTCAACCAGCGCCTCCGCGACATGGGGATCCAGATCCTCAGCGAGTCGAAGGATCCGGTCGAACGGTTCGAGGAAGTCACCGCCGGAGACGTGGTGATCCTGCCCGCGTTCGGCGTCAGCGTTCCGGAACTGAAGCACCTCTCATCCAAGCAGTGCGTCATGGTCGACACGACCTGCGGCAGCGTGCTGAACGTCTGGAAGAAGGTGCATTACTACGCGAAGGATGGCTACACCGTCATCATTCACGGCAAGCACTATCACGAGGAAACGCGCGCCACGGCCTCGCAGGCGCTGACGCATGACGGTGGCCACTACCTGTGCGTGCGCGACGTCGCCGAAACCGAATTAGTGTGCAACTTCATTCGCGGCAATATCAGCGGCGCCGAGCTGATGACGCACTTCGCTGACGCCGCCAGCCCGAATTTCGACCCCGATCTGCACCTGCAGAAGATCGGCCTCGCCAACCAGACGACGATGCTGATGAGCGAGACGCTGAAGGTGCAGGAGACTCTCCGCAAGGCGATGCTCGACCGCCACGGCGCGGACGGGCTCGAATCGCGCTTCCGCGCCTTTGACACCATCTGCTCGGCCACGCAGGAGCGGCAGGACGCGGTGCTCGACATGCTCAAGGACGGCGGCCTCGACGTGATGATCGTCATCGGCGGCTACAACAGCAGCAACACCCAGGCGCTGGCGCGGATGTGCGCGCCCCGCGTCACCACCTACTACATCGACAGCCCCGGCTGTGTGGAAGGCGCGACCATCCGCCACCACATCGTCGGCACCGCCGGCGAGCAGACGACGGATGGCTGGCTGGCCGATGGCCCGGTGCGCATCGGCGTCACCGCGGGCGCCTCCACGCCGGACAGCGTGGTGGGCGAGACCATCGAACGCATCCTGGCCATGAGGGGCCTGACGGCTGCGGAGTTGACGCAGCCGGTGCAAATCGCACAAGGTTCTTCCACAGTCGCCACGGCCCTGGTGGACAAGACGAGCTACGCATGATTGCTACCCGACCCACGGAACTGACGCTGACGCTGGCGCCGCAACGCCGCTTCGAGGCGATTGACGTCAACCGGCGCATCGCCGACGAGCATGGCGATTTGCTGCGCCGCCACCGCCGCGCGCTCTACACCTCGTTTCACACCACCGCGGGTTACCTCGATCAGAGCCTGACCGCCCGGTTGAATCACGAACACGACCTGGTGTCGCAGTTCTTCCGCGCGTTCCATGCGCTGTTCCCGCAAGGCGGCGAATACCGTCATGACCAGATGGAGCTGCGCAGCGAGTTGAGCGAGGAGCAGAAGGTCGTGGAGCCTCGCAACGGCGACTCGCACCTGACGTTCATCGGCGCCGGCATGCGCAACTGCGTCACCTATCGCACGCGTCCCGACGCGCCCGTGTATTTCATCGAGCTCGACGGCAAGAGCGAAGCGCTGTGCCGCCAGCGCAAGACCACCGTGGTCGCCTACGACCACGATGAGGTCGTCGCGCGCACCTCGGTCACGATCCCGGTCTCGAAACACCCGATCGATTCGATCAACCTCGCGGACCCGAAGCTCGGCCTGCTCGAACGCATCAACGAGATCGTCGCGCGCGCCGGCGTCGAGCGCGCCCGCGTCGACCTGGTGGTCGATCCGACCGAGCGCAACGTCGGCCTCACGGTCAACGAATACGAAACGCTGCTGATGCAGCACGACCTCGTCGACGTGCTGCGCAACCCCCTGCGGTTCGCGCGCCTCAAGGCGGGGAACATGATCAACGACCCGCGCGCGATTCCCGGCAAGACGCTCAACTACGCGAAGTACGACGTCGTGCACGTGCTGAACTCGCTGATGGAGGCGCTGCGCCTCGACCAGGGCACGTTCGAGCGTCTCGTGGCGAAGGTGATGTCGCTGCCGGCACGCCGCTTCCTGCGCTCGCGCCGCGTCAGCTTCCTGGCGGGAGCCGATCGGGAATCAAACGTCCCGGTGCTGCTGCGCGGCACTTACCAGAGCCCGATCCTTGTACAGTGGCAGCCTGCCGAAAAGCAGGAGCGCCACATCGACATCGTGGTGGTGCAGTTTTCGTAAGGTCGTGAGGTCCTGAGGTCTTGAGATCTTAGGACCTACCTCAGTCCGACAAGCACCGCGAAGCTGTCCTTCCGCCACGCGACTTCGACCGCGAAGCCGGCGTCCTTCAGCAATTCCACCTCTCGCTCCAGCGTGAAGTAGACGTCTTCCTTTGCCCACGTGCGGAGGAAGCCCTCGGATTTCTTCGGGGTGTAGGTGCGCGCCAGGTGAGCAAGCCATGCGTCGCGATGCTTGCGCTGCAGGTGCGCGCTGGCCGCGAGATAGCAGTCCGCCGAGACCAGCATCCCGCCGGGACGCAGCGCGGCGAAGCAGCGCTTGTAGAGCGCGGCTTTGCGGCTTGCCGTCGGCACGTGGTGCAGCGCAAACGACGCCGAGACCACGTCGCAACGGGGAATATGAATGTGCTCGAAGTTCTCTTCGATGGTTTGGATGTTGCCGCGCAGGCGGCGCGTCGCCGCCTCGAGCATGGACGCATCGGCATCGATGCCGATCAGCCGGGCCTTGGGCCGCACCTTCGCGATGTGCTGCGCCAGCGCGCCGGAGCCGGTGCCGAGATCGACCACGGCGGGTGTCGCGCGGGCGAGCGTGCCGACAGCGTCGGCCGCCGCCGCGAGCAGCTCCTTGTAGTGGGGAATCAGCGTGGCGATCGTCTTGTCGTATTCCCCTGGCTTGATACCGAGATGTGTGGCCGCGCCCATGTCAGAGTCCTAGCGAATTGGCGCGCGCCCGTTGCCACTGCTCGATGTCGGCAGTGGTGACGCGGTCGCCGTGATGCAAAGTCCAGTTCAACGCCGCGATCAGGTCGGCGGCGTCTTCGAGGCCGATGGCGAGGCGGATCAGCCGATCGAAGCCGTTGCGCTTCAGTTGATCCTCCCGCGTGAAGTATTCCGACACCGTCTTGTGATGGTTGACCTTGGTCGCCAGCCCGTCAAACGATAACGCATAGCGCACGATGCCGGTGGTCGCCAGCACGTCCGCATAGTGACGGGTCCGCTCCTCGTCAGCGCCGGCGATCCGGAACGACAGCATCGATCCGTGCCGGGCGTAGTGACGGGCGATGGCCTCGCGGTCGGGATGACCGGGCAGCGACGGGTGAAACACTTCGCTGACCTTCGGGTGCCGGCTGAGGAACGCAGCGACGCTGGCGGCCGTGTCCGATCGCCGCGCGTGCGATGCCGGGGCGGCATCGAAGGCCCCCACGATCGCGGACGCACGGCGCCAGTCGAGGATGCCGCCGCGCATGGCCATCAGGTCCATCACCGCGTTTCCGAACTGCGTGTCGTTGGTCGCGATGTAGCCCCACATGTCGCGATCGTTGCCGCCGAGAGACTTGGTGCCGCTCGCGAGCACGATGTCGACGCCGTTCTCGAGCGGCGGGACGGTGAACGCCCACGGCGACGCGATGGTGGTGTCGAGGACGAAGCGCAGTGCCGGCGCTACCGCGCGGGCGGGTTCGATAACGCGCTTCAGCGCGTCGAAGTCCTGCGCGCGCACGAGCGGATTCGTGTACGTCTCGGCAAACACGAAGCGCGTTTCCGGGCGGATCGCCTTCTTCAGCGCCGCCATGTCGCCATCGTCGACGATCGTGACCGCGCCGCCGATTCGCGCCGCCATCCATTCGAGGTAGCTGCGGGTCTTGTTGTAGACCTGCCGCATCAGCACGGCATGGCTGCCCGGCTCCATCAGCGCGTCGAAGGCAAGCGCTGTCGCCTGCATGCCGGAGTCACAGACCAGGGCCGCGGACGCGTGCTCCAGTGCTTTCAGCCTGTTGATCAGTTCCGCAGTGGCGGTCGTCCCGTAACGCGCGTACAGATGCGGCAGCTCTGACCAGCAACCTCCGCTCGCAAACAGGAACGCTGCCTTGCCTTCCTGCCACGCGATGACGTTCTTCGAGCCAAGTAGATCGAGCTGCACGGTGGGCTCGTCAGGGTGCAGGTAGGGCACTCCGGTCCGCCGCGCATGCTCGTCGATCGCATTGTGCAGGTTGCGCGTCGCGGGTGCCATCGCCCCAAAGGGCGGCCGCTCGGCCGGGCAGGACGCGGGCTCAAGCCAATCGGCGATCCCCTGATCCCTGATCCCCGATCCCTGATCCCTCTCCATCAGTCCAGCACTCCCAGGCAAAGCCGTTGCTCCACGCGGGCGAGGCGCTCGACCGCCGCCGTGACCTCGGCGATCTGCGTGTCGGTGCTCGGCGAGATCATGAACGCGATGTCGACGCGATCCTTGTCGCCGCGGGTCGCGCGGTTCTGGACGACGAGACCGAGCCGGCGCACCAGGCCCTCGAACTTGCGCTCGAGGCCCGGGTGCGGTTGACCGGTGATGCGCAGGTAATGACGCCGCGGTGCCGGGGCCACCGCCGCGCCCTCCTTCGCAACAGGCAGGGCATGCGGCACCGGCCATCGCGCGGAGTTGTCTTGCGCAAGATCGATCAAGTCGCCAAGCATCGCGGTCGCGGTTGGCAGGGCGCCGGCGCCTTTGCCGAACAAGCTCAGGTCGCCCGACGACACGCAGCGAAGATAGACCGCGTTGTACTCCTCCTCGACCGATGCGAGCAGGTGCCACGAAGGCAGCAATAGCGGCTCGACCGCGATGTCGAGCGCGCCGTTGATGCGCGTCGCGCGCGCGATCTGGCGGATGCGGAAGCCCATCGACTCGGCGAGATCGCAATCGGCCGGATCGATGTCCCGGATGCCGCGCACCAGGAAGCCGTCGGGGCGCACCCACACGCCGAAGGCACGATACGCAAGGATCGAGAGCTTCGCGGCGGCGTCGAGGCCGTCGATATCCGCGCTGGGATCGGCTTCAGCAAACCCGAGGCGCTGTGCCTCGCCGATCGCCTCATCGAGCGTGAGGTCGCCCTGCTCGAGGCGGGTCATCACGAAGTTGCAGGTGGCGTTGATGATGCCCCAGACGCTGTCGATCTCGTCGGCACGGTGGCTGAGGTGCCGCACGATGGGGATCGCCGCGGCGGCCGCCGCCTCGCAGTAGAGCGGCGTCTCGGTTCGGTGCGACAACACGCCGAGCTCGGCGAGCTTCGAGGCGAGCAGTTCCTTGTTGGCGGTCACGACCGGCTTGCCGGCGTTGAGCGCGGCCACCAGAATGGGTTCGACCGCCATGCCGCCGGCGGCTTCGACCACGACGTCTACTTCGGGATCGCTCACCAGTTCCAGCGCGCGATTGGTGATCGGAATACCGGTGGCGCGAGGGCCGCGATCTTTCGTCACGTCGCGAACCGCGATGCGTGACACGCGGAACTTCACGCCGTAGCGATCGGCCACCGCGCTGTTCTGCCGGTCGATCATCTCCAGCAGGCCCCGACCCACGGTGCCGCAGCCGACCAGGCCGATCCTGATCTCACGCACTGGTTCAACGCCGACGCCTTCGAATCGCGGCCTCGGCGCCGCCTTTAGCGGCACACCAAACGCGCCCGCGCCGCGCAGCAGGTCGGCAAGCCGATCCTGATCGGCCAGGAACGCATCGTGGCCGTAGAGCGATTCGAGTTTATAGAGCGACGAGTCGGCTCCCGCGGCCTGCAGAGCGCGGTGCAATTCGACCTGCAGCGCCCACGGAAACAACATGTCTCCCGGCACACCGACGACGATCGTCTCGGCGCTGATACGCGCGCAGGCGTCGCGCACCGCTTGTGCATCGCCCATCGATTCGCGGTCGATTGCCTCGCTGAGCAGCAGGAACGTCTTGACCGGGAAGCGCTCGGCGAAGCGGCGGCCGTGATGATCGAGATACTCGGCCACGGGCGGACGCTCGAGATGCGGCAACAGCTTGCCGAACCGGGTATCCAGCTCGTCCCGGCCGCGATAGGTCAACATGCCAAGCTGGCGCGCCCGCATCATGCCCGTGGCGACGTCGCCGTTGCGAAGCCCATCGCGCACGAGCTCGCGCTGCAGGTGTCGTGTGGCGGTGCCCCAGCCATCAGGGCGAAGTCCCGCGGAGATCGTGATGAGCTTTGCGCATCGATCGGGGTGGCGCGCCGCAAAGCTCACGCCGACCATGCCGCCAAGGCTTGCGCCGACCCAGGTCACGGGAATGTCGCAACCGCAGCCATCGAGCCAGGCGGCGACCAGGTCCGCGAGGCCGGCCACCGAGATGAACTCGTGCGACTTCGGATCATCGAAGCCCTTCCACGTCGATCCGTTGCCCGGCCACGAGGGGCAGAGGACGGTGTACTTGGCGGGGTCGATCAGATCGGGTGCGCACAACGACGGCCACCAGGCGGTGCGTGGATCGTCGCCCGTCGATTGTCCGTCGCCGAACGGGAACGGGGAGGCAGTGATGCCGCCGACGATTAACACCGCCGGCGCCGTACCCAGGTCCGGGCCGTAGACCCAGCCGCCGAGTTGTACCTCGTCCAGCTGGCGTCCTTCGATCGTCAGCGAGAGATGGTCGATTACCAGCCGCCGTGGGCGTAGATCCGTGGCGGCGACAGTGGCCATCGTCGCATTGTATGACGGGGATCAGCGATCGGGGGGCAGGGTCAGGTACTGGCGAATCGGGTCTGCTTAGCGAAGTAGGCGATCGGCAGTCCAACTCCGAAGGCGTGAATCAGGAGCCCGTTGATCAGCACCGGCCTGGCCGGGAGTGCGAGCGTCAGGGAAATACCGCCACCGGCGTTCGACAGCGGCACCACTATCCACGTCATCACGAAGTACGCGGCAATCCCATAGAGCAAGCCGCAGACGATCCAATGCCGGCGCAGCACTTCGATGGAGCCGCTCGCCCAGACGTACGCGGACGCAAAGATCATCGCGATCAGGAAGTGACTGAAGAAACCGAGCATGGCGGTGGGGATGCCGCCGGCCCTCGCCGGATTGCGGCCAAGCCAGCCCGCGGCAATGCTCTGCATGATGCCCATCGGCTGCGCGCCGCTGTAAAACCAGAAGAAGATGAACGCGTCCAGCAGATCGAGCGCTCCGGCCGTCAGGCCGCCGTAGAGCGCCGCGCGAACCGGTGTCAGCTTCATGGTGCGCGGGATTATACGCCGGGTGCAATTCGTCCCTGCGCGATGACCGCGTGTTACGATTTGCCGGATCTCAATGTTGCGCCGAATTGGCGCGCTGGTCGCCGTCGTATCGGCCATTGCCTGCGCCGGAACGCCCACCGAGCCTTCTCCAACACCACTGACACTGGCGCTGCAAACGTCTGCATGGGAGACGATCAGCGACCCGCAGCCGTACTCGCTGTCAAACCAGGGAGCGGCGCTCACGTTCGATTTCCCCTCGTCTGGCTCAATGCACTATCTGTTCACGGCCAGCCCCCTCGCGTCGGTACACGGGACGCTTGTAGCTTCTTTCACAATCACCACGAGCGGCCCGGTCCTTTTCCGTTCGCTCGATCCGTTGTCGTCGCAATGCACCTTGCCGATTTCGGTGCGCCCATTTTTGTGGGCCAACAACAATGGCGAGGGTCCCTACGATCGGTGGTGGTCCAATCCGCGCGCCTATACGCTCGCGGCTGGTAGTGGCACGGTGACGGTGCCGCTGAAGGCCGAGAATTGGTCGAGCGTCAACGGCCGCTTCGGTAACGTGGACATCGACACCAAGTACCAGTTCGACAGGGCCCTGCTGAACGTCACACGCCTGGGACTCACCTTCGGCGGTGGCTGTTCGTTTGGTCACGGCATCAACATCCAGGGTGGCATGGCCTCCTTCGCTCTGACCGACTACCGTATTCAGTAGACGGTCACACTGTTCGTCCCTGCCCGTGCTTGACTCGCCGTCGCCCGATGCGCGAGGCCGGGAATACTTTCCACCAACTTCGGCATATATCCTCCATGGAGGTCTGGGAATGAAGCGATTTGCTGCCGTTACGATGATTCTGCTTGCTGTGTTGGTGCTGGGCGCATCCCCCGCGCTGGCGCAGACGACGACGCCGAAGCCGCCGCCGACGTATGAGCAGGTCATCGTCAACACGTGGAAGAACGTGCACAACAAGATCCTGAACATGGCGAAGGACACCGTCTATCCGGACGCGAAGCTTTCGTACAAGCCGCATCCTGATTCACGCACGGTGATCGACGAGTTGCGTCACGTCACGATCGGCCTCGAAATGACGACCGCGATCGCCAAGGGCGAGAAGTACGACTTCGGTGCGGCGGAGAAGGCGCTGGCCGCGAAGCCGCAGACGCGCGCGGCCGTGGTTGCCGAAATGGAAGCGGCGATTGCCGCGTCGTACGCGGTGCTGGACGCGCTTGGCGCCAAGCCGATGCCGCAGCTGATTGGCTGGATCGAGCACCAGGGCGAGCACTACGGCAAGCTGGTGAATGCCTACCGCGTGAACGGCATCGTGCCGCCGGTGTCGCGGCCCAAATAGTAACGGTTACGGGTTACGGGTTACAGAACCCAATCTGTAACCCGTGACCCGGCACCCGTAACCCCAACGCCTACTTACCCTGCACGACCTTGTTGCGGAGCAGCGCGATCCCGGGAATTTCGACCTCGAACGTGTCGCCGGGCTTCATCGCCTGCGTCACGCCGGGTGTGCCCGTGAAGATCACGTCGCCTGGCTCCAGCGTGATGTAGCGGCTGGTGTACGACACGATGTTGTCGATCGAGAAGATCAGCAGCGGCGTCTCGGTCTCCTGCACCACCTTGCCGTTGTGGCGGCCAATCAGCTTGAGATTCTTGTAGTCAACGTTGGTGACCAGCGCCGGTCCCATCGGGCCGAAGGTGTCGGCGGCCTTGGCGCGGAACCACTGCAAGTCGGCTTTCTGCCACGCGCGCTCGCTGACGTCGTTGCAGGCGGTAACGCCGAAGATGTGGTCCTTGACCTGCGCTTCGGTGATGTTCTGCGCCTTCTTGCCAATGACGACGCAGATCTCCGCTTCGTAGTGCACGGTGGTCGCATCGGCGGGGTAGATGATCTCGCCTTCGTGACCGATCAGCGACGTCGGGAACTTGGCGAACAAACCGACGTACTTCGCCGGTGATGCCTGGCCGATGTGGCTCTTGTAATTCAGGCCCGCGGCGATCACCTTCTTTGCTTCCGCCGGCGCCATCAGCTTCACTTCCGCCAGCTTCTTCGTGCGTCCGGTGGGCTTGGGGTTCACCCACGGCGCGGCCGCGATGTCGCGAATCGTGTCGCCGTCGAGAACGCCCCACTGACCGTTGCCCGCTGCACCGCCCGCGGCCTCGTACTTCACGTATTTCACCTGCGCCTGCGCGAGCGCGCTCGTCGCGATCGCCAAGACGGCGGCAGCCATTAAAAGAGTGCGTCTAATCATGTGTTCTCCCCGCGGCGGATTGTGCCACAGAGGCGCAGAGGCACGGAGAAATTCCTGCGATCACATTGACAACCGCGAGTTGCAGGATCTGCGACTCTCGGTTGGGGAATCTCGGAAATGCGGGCAAACACGAACGGCACCACCCATGCTTTGTCCACGACATGGACGAGCGCGACATTCTCACCGAGCGAATCATTGGTTGTGCGGTCGCTTTGCATCGGTCAGTCGGTCCCGGCCTCTCGGAAAGGGTCTATCAACGAGGCTTGGCGATCGAGTTTGAGTTCAACGGATTGCGATTCAAGGACCGCCCGGCATTCAATGTCTTTCACCGAGGCAGGGTGCTTGGAGAGTTCTTCCCTGACTTCATTGTCGAAGACGAGGTGATCGTTGAGATCAAGAGCGTGTCGGCATTCGACAGAGTGTTTGAGGCGCAGATCCTGACGTATTTGCGAGTCAGCCATTTACGGCGCGGGTTGCTTCTTAATTTTGGCCGACCGCTGATGAAGGACGGCATTCAGCGATACGTTCTTGGTTGAGAGGTCGCTGGCCGCCGGCCTCCGGCCGGCGGTCGGTCAGTTGAAGCGCCGTGAAGATGAATCGGCCAGATGCGGTTGTCCCGCCGACTCATCTTCACGGCGCTTCATCTGACCGCGCGGCGCGTAGCGCCGCCAGCGACCGAGCCTCTGTGTGGCTGCGTCTCTGCGTCTCTGTGCCTCTGTGCCTCTGTGCCTCTGTGGCCTACTTCATCTCGCGCAGCGCGCGGTCCAGCTGTGCGAGTGATGCCCTGAATTTCACGGGGTCCCCGCCGAAGGCGATGCGGATGTGTGCCGGGGCCTGGAAGAAGTGGCCGGGGACCACAATCGTGTCGTAGTCGCGAACCAATGTGTCGACGAAGGCGGTGGTGTCGTCGACCCCCTTCACTTTTGGAAATGCGGTCGTGCCCGCGACGGGCTCGAGCCATTCGAGCCGTGGATGCGACGAGGCCATCTCTTTCAGTACCGCAAAGTTCTCGGCGAGGAGCCGTCGCGCCCGCAGCCTCAGGCGATCGATGTCGCGGACCGCGATTGCGGACAGGCTCTCGGCGATGAAGGGGCCGGAGCCGTCAATCACATCGCGGGTGATACGGATACGCTCCGATATCCCCGGCGATGCGACGATCCAGCCGCAGCGCAGTCCGGCGAGGCCGTATGCCTTCGTCAAGCTATTGGTGCTGACGAACATCTCGCCGAGGGTCGCCGCCGGCATCGGCATCGGGCTGTCATCGTGCTGCGCTTCCGCGTAGACCTCGTCCACCAGCACCAGCGCGCCGATCGCGTCTGCCATCACGCCGATCTGTTCGAGCACACTGCGACCAGCCATGGCGCCGCTCGGATTGTGCGCGTTGGAGATGACGATCAGTTTGGTGGCGGGTGTGAGCGCGGTCCGGATCGCGTATGGATCGAGCGCGAAGCCCTTGTTCCAGCTTCGATCGAACGTCACGACATTCGCTCCAAGGGCCTGCACCGCGGCGATCAGCGGATCGTAGCCGGGTCGTTCGATCAGTACATCGTCGTCGCGCTGGAGGAGGGCGAGGAACGACTGGAAGTTCGCCCCCGCGGCGCCGGGCGCGATGGTGATGTGATCGGCGGTGAGGCAATAGCGCGCGCCGATCGCTTCACGCAGGGGCAGGAATCCCTCGTCGCTCGGGCCGGTGATCTCGAAGGCGTCACGCGCGCGCGCATCGCCAAGCAACTCGGCGGTAGTGACGGGCAGCAATCCGCTCGACGCCAGGTCATGGGTGACGCGAGGGCGGACCTTCGCCCAGCGCAGGTAGGGAGCCGGGTTGTAACTCACGAACGTCGCTTCCAATAGTAGAACGCCGGCACGCCGGCGGCCATCAGCGCGGCGCCAACGGCGGACTGCACGGGGCTGACACGGATCACGCTGACCACGATCGCGACGGCCGCTCCGACAAACAGTGCAGGTGTGATCGGGTATCCCCACATCCTGAACGGCCGCGGCGCATCAGGCGTCGTCCGGCGGAACACGAATACCGAGGCGACCGTCAGCCCGAAGAAGATCCAGTCGGCAAACACGACGTAGTCGAGCAGCTGACCGTAGGTGCCGGTCAGCGTCAGTGCGACCGCCCAGATCGACTGCAGAATGATCGCCAGCGACGGTGTCCGATATCTCGGATGCAGGCGCGCCACCTGTGGGAAGAAGGCGCCGTCAGCCGCCATCGCGTAGTAAACGCGTGTCGGCGCCAGCACGCACAGGTTCAGGAAGCCAAAGGTCGAGATCGCGATCGCCGCCGTGACGAAGCGATCGCCGGCAGCGCCGAACATCAGCCGCGCCGCATCCGATGCCGGAGTGGTGGTGGCGGCAAGACCGCCGAGGCCGAGCGCCTTTAAGTACGCGAAGTTGATCGTCACATACACCAGCGCGACGATCGCCGTGCCGGCC
>DATMJU010000493.1:0-4725 GCA_035553795.1 Vicinamibacterales bacterium | reverse complement strand
GTGCCGCCGATCCGCGTGTTGACGTCGGCATTGCCGTCAAACGCCAGCGTGCTGGTCAGCGCCGAGAGAATGCGCAGGTCGATCAAGCCCTTGACGCTGAGATCGAGCGGCGGATCCTCGGCGGCGATGCCAACGGTTCCGCCAAACTCCAGGGGGTTCTGCGCCACCGTCCACGACACATCCGCCATCGTCAGCAAGCCCTTCGACAACCCGATGCGTGAGGGCCGCTGCTGTTCGACAGGAATGCCCGAGAAGGTGAACTTTGCCGAGTCGAGCACGATCGCGCCATCCACGGCCGCGAGAGACAACTCGGGAAGACGCGCGGTGCCCTTCGCGGCAAAACTGCCGACGATGCCGCCGGTGGCGACGCTGCCGGTGATCCCCTCGATGGTGAGCGACTCGCCGTTGAGCGCGGCGTTGACGTTGAGTTCCTGCACCGCCGCCGGCGCTCCCACCCAGCCGAACGTGCCGTTCTTGATCGCGAGGGTGCCCGATGTCCCGAGCCGGCTGCCGTTGCTCTTCAGGTCGAACTGCATCGCGCCGGCGCCATCGAACGAGACCGGGACGCCGAACGCCTTGCCGAGGCGAATCACGTCCTGGAAGTCGCCGGCGAACTGCGCGCGGAAGTTGCCATCGAGCTTGGTGTTCCACTCGCCCGCCGCCGAGAGACGGCCGGTGCCGATGCGCACGAACAGGTCCTTCAGCACGACGTCGTCACCGCGCAGCGTGGCGTTGAGCGGCCCGAGCAGCGACACCGGAATGCCGCCGACGCCGGCGTCGAGTTCGGTGATGTTGACGAAGGCGACGCGATCGCGATCGTCGGCCAGCCGGCCGGAAGCGGTGACGGTGCCGTTCGCGAAACCGATGACCTCGGTTTCGATCGCGCCCATGAACGGCGACAACCGTGTCAACTCGAAGCGATCGAGTTGCGCGGTGAGGCGGTAATCGTACGGCGTCGCGGTGGCGATGTCCGCGTTGATCAGCGCGCCGATCGACGGCAGGCGCGCCACGACGTGGGCCTGGTCGCCAAGCAGATCGGCGGTCGCGGATCCGGAACCGATAAACGTGCCGGCTTTGCCGCCGGTCAGGGCGAAGTCCAGGCTGGCCTTTCCCTTCGGCTGCGCGGCGGTGCCGGCGCCATCGAATTGCACCGAGAAGATCGCCTGCGTGTCGTCCGGCGAGAGGACCGATCCGCGCCACGTAAGACGATCGCCCTTCAACGATGCTTCGTAGGCCCCGGTCTCCCAGCCGTACTTCACGCGCCCGGACAAATAGCCGGCGCCCTGGAACAACTCGAGTGCCGTGACGTCGATGCCGCCAACGGTGACGAGCGCCTTGGCGTTGGCGCGATCGATCGGCTGGCCGTTCCACATGAGGCCTGACCCGTTGATCGTCGTGTCGAGCAAGTACTCGTCAAAGGTGCCGCCGAGCGTCGCGTCGGCCGAGAGCGCGCCAGACACGCGCCAGGCTTCCGGAATGTCGCCTTGCAACTCGAGCGCGTTCGGCGCCTCGACGTGGAATTTGCCGGACCACTTCCGGCTGGTGACATCGGCAACGGCATCACCGGTGATCGAGGAAGTGCCGCGGCGCAGATCGACCTTTGAGATGTTGACCAGCTTCGTGTCGCCCTGCACCGCCGCGGAAGCGTTGACGCGGCCGATCAGCGGCACGTCAAGCGCCTCGCTGGTCAACGCCGTGTCGAACTCCGGATACTGGTACGAACCGCCGAGCGTCATCGGCGCGTCGACGGGTCCGTGGGTTTCGTATGCGATGTCGGCGATGGTGAAGCCGAGCGTCGCGGCACTGCGCGCCGCCTCCGCCACGTCGCTGACCTTCGCATGCGCCGGTCCGGTCATCGTGCTCAACAGCGCCGTCTGGCGATTGATGCGGCCGGACATCACGCCTTCGAAATCAAAGCCGGGAAAGCTGTGGCGATGTTCGTAGCGATAGTCGTCGCCGGTAATGACGGCGTTGGTGGTGCCGGTGGTTGCCACCGCACCGGCGCGCGCGTACCCCTGCGCGCGGTTGAAGATCACGTACTTGCGCGGCTCGCTGAACTCGAACGTGCCTCGGCCTTCGAACCGCGCGCCGATCTGCTGCGGATTCACGTCGGCCAGCCGCAGTGCCGCTTGCGAATCCACGCCCGCCCACTCGGCGGCGGCGGTGCTGATCGACGCGTTGCCCCACGGCACATTGAATCGCGCGGTGATCGTGCCGCCCGACTTCGGCGACAGCACGAAGTCCTGTCCGGAGAACGCCTCGAACGTCACGCGCACCGGACCCGCCACGGTCAGTTCGCGCTCGCGGCCGACGCTCAGCGTGTTGCTGCGCACCTGCAGGTCGGTCACGAAGTTGCGCGCCGGGCCCTTGAGCGAGCCTTCGATCGTCGCCTGTCCCGACACCGGCACGGGCGGCGGCGGCACCCAGCGCGCAGCGGTCTCGAGATTGACGATGCCCTTCAGCGTCAGGTCGAGCGACGGCGAATCGAGCACGCGGTGAATCGGTCCACTCAAGAACGCCTCGAGCTCAGGCGCCGACAAGCGCGCCTGCTCGAGCGACACGTTCGATCCGTCGAACGTCATCACCGTCTGGAACGGCGCCAGCGCCATCGTCTTGTCGCGCAGCCGCACGTTGATGCCGCCCTGCACGCCGAAATCGCCCGACGCGCCAAGCGCGCTGTTGAGCAGCTTCGATTCGATGCGCAAGACCCTGACACCCCAGTCGCGCACCGCGTCCTCGTAGTTGACGTCGAGTCCCGCCAGCGTCAGCGAGCGAATGTCGATCTCTCGCGCGCGCTCCGGGGTCGGGGCGTTGGACGAGGGCGGCAGGTTCACGACGTTGTTGGCGTCGCGGTAGATGTCGACGATGCCCTGGTCGATGACGAGGTGATCGATCGCGAAGCGCCGCCTGAAGATGCTCAGCGGCAGTTCGACCTCGATGCGGCTGGCGATCAGGAACGGGCGTTCCTTGAAGCCCTTGGCCGCGAGGCGCACGTCAGTCAGCGTGATCCGGCGGGTGAGCGCGTTGTACGAAAGATTCCCCGCCGCGAGTTCAAGCTGGTACCTGGTGAGGAAATTCGTCGCCCACGTCAGCGCGCGGCCGCGCGCCCACGGGGAATGGATGGTCAGGGTGGCGGCCAGCATCAATCCCGCGGCCACCGCCGCGAAGATGGCCAACCGTTTCCGAGTCACACCCACCATTCGATTCTAGGGCCACAGACGGCGCGAAAGCCGCAGATGCAATGCCGGGCTGGCCATGCAGACTCACCTGCAATTGGGATACCATTTCGCGGTGGAGGATCAGCTAATGCGCATGAAGTCATGGCTCAAGGTCGCAGCGAGTGCGGCATTGAGTCTGGTGACGAGCAGCGCGATGGCCCAGGCACCTGCTGTGGAATTAAAAGTTGGTGACATGGCCCCCGCGTTCTCGGCGCCGGGTTCGGACGGCAAGACACATACGCTGGCGGAGTCGCGCGGCAAGCAGGCAGTCGTGCTCGCGTGGTTTCCAAAAGCATTTACCGGTGGTTGAACGGCCGAGTGCAAGTCGCTCCGTGAGAGCGGCGATCTCATCCGGCAGTACAACGTCGCGTACTACATGATCAGTACCGACAACATCGAGGACAACACCAAGTTCGCGCAGATGCACGAGGCGGACTATCCCATCCTCAGCGACGTGACCAAGGAGATCGGCACGAAGTACGGCGTGCTCGGCGCAACCGGAATGGCGCGTCGATGGACGTTCTACATCGGACCCGACGGCAAGATCCTCCACATCGACAATGCCGTGAAACCGGCGTCGGCGGGGCCCGATATGGTCGCGAAGCTCGGTGAGCTGAAGATCGCGAAGCGCGCGAAGTAGCGGCGCGCAGCGCCAAGACAACGAGGCCAGGAGAACGACACTCCTGGCCTCTTATTTTTTGTCCAGGCGCTTTACTGACAGGTTGATCAACTTCTGCAACGTCGGCCTGCTCACCGCGTCCAGATCCTTGATGTAGAGGCAGCTCCCACCCTTCGAGTGGTCCCCGAGCTTCGCCAGCAATTCCTTGTCGTAGCCACCCATCAAGTAGAGCGTCAGTGCCGCCTTGCGCGGCGAGAAGCCGACGGAGAACCACTTCACCGGTTTGCCGTTCGACCCGGTGTATTCGTGGTCACCAAAGCCGACGATCGCCGGGCCCCACATGGCGGGCTTCGACTTCGTCGCCTTGGTCATCATCGCGACCAGTTCCTTGCATCCCGCGCGGCGCGCATCATCTACAACCGCGTTGATGAACTGCGCCACGCTCGCCCTGGTCTTCTGCGTCTTCATCTCCGCCATGGCGTGAATTCTAGCTTGCGCCGTAACCGCGGAACATGAAATAGGCGGCGCCACACAGGCAGAGGCCGGCCCACAGGTAATCCAGCTTCAGCGGCTCGCGCAGGTAGAACATCGAGAACGGCACGAACACCGTCAGCGTGATGACCTCCTGCATGATCTTCAACTGCGGCACGGACAACACCGTGTGGCCGATGCGATTGGCCGGCACCTGCAGCAGGTATTCGAACAGCGCGACGCCCCAGCTAATGAGCGCCGCGATCAGCCACGGCTTGGCGCTCAGTTCCTTCAGGTGCGCGTACCACGCGAAGGTCATGAACACGTTCGAGCAGATGAGGAGAAGAACCGTCAGAGGTACGGATGACATCTGGATCACACTCCGTCATGGAGAGGGACGCGGGAGGTTCGGCGTCT
>DATMJU010000492.1:0-2032 GCA_035553795.1 Vicinamibacterales bacterium | reverse complement strand
CGATGGCCCCTGGCCACGCTCGCGGCGGCGCGCAGATCCTCGAGGCGCGCGTTGGTGCAGGAGCCGATGAACACGCGATCGATCGGCACAGTGTCGAGCGCCGTTCCTGGCGTGAGGCCCATGTAGGCCAGCGCGCGTTCCATGGCGCGCGCATCACCTTCGGATGCGGCCGACCTGGGATCGGGCACACGGCCGGTGACGGGCTCCACCATGTCCGGGCGCGTGCCCCAGGTCACGAGCGGTGCGAGCGACGAGACCTCGATGGTGATCTCCGCGTCGAAGGCCGCCCCCGGGTCGCTCTTCAACTCGGACCAGCGCGCGACTGCGGCAGTCCAGTCGTCTCCCTTGGGCGCGTGGGCGCGCCCGTCGAGGAACGCGAATGTCGTCTGGTCGGGCGCGACGAACGAACTGCGCGCGCCGGCCTCGATGCTCATGTTGCAGACCGTCATCCGCTGTTCCATCGACATGCTCTCGATGAGCGGACCGGCCAGTTCAAGCGCGTAACCGGTGCCGCCGCTGACGCCAAGCCGGTGCATCAACGCGAGTGCCACGTCCTTTGCGGTCACGCCGGCGCTCAGCGATCCGGTGAAGATCACGCGCATCGCCTTTGGCTTCGACTGCACCAGGCACTGCGTGGCGAGGACGTGCTCGACTTCGCTGGTGCCGATGCCGAACGCGAGAGCGCCGAATGCGCCGTGTGTGCTGGTGTGGCTGTCGCCGCACACGATCGTCGTGCCCGGCAGCGTCAAGCCAAGCTCCGGGCCGATGACATGGACGATGCCCTGGCGGCCGCTGTTGAAGTCGAACAGCGGCACGCCAAAGCGGACCGCGTTGTCGCGGAGCGTCTCGACCTGCTGGCGTGCGAGCGGATCGGCGATCGGCAAGTGCCGAGCCGTAGTCGGCACGTTGTGGTCGACCGTGGCGAAGGTCAGATCGGGACGTCGAACCTTGCGGCCGGCAACACGCAGTCCTTCGAACGCTTGAGGGGACGTGACCTCGTGGACGAGATGCCGATCGATGTAGATCAGGCTTCGGCCATCCTCCAGCTCGCGCACCACGTGCGCGTCCCAGACCTTGTCGAGGAGGGTTCTGTTACCGGTTCCGGTCCCGGGTCCGCTGAACTCAGACGCCATGGTACGAATGCTTTCGGTCGCGAACGTCGTGGAGCGCGTCCTGGATCGCCTGGCCCATCTCGCGGGTGGAGAGGACCCGTTCGCCAGGAGCAGCGAGGTCCTTCGTGCGCGCGCCCGCGGCGAGCGCGTCCTCGATGGCGTGCTCGACTTCTGCGGCTTCCTGTTCCATGCGCGCGCTGAAGCGCAGCAGCATCGCGGCGCTGGCAATCGCGCCGATCGGGTTGGCGAGGCTCTTGCCGGCAATGTCCGGCGCCGAACCGTGGACGGGTTCGTATAGATCGACGCGCCCGCCGATCGTGGCGGACGGCAGCAGGCCCAGCGACCCGGAAACGGACGCCGCCTGGTCACTGAGGATGTCGCCGAACAGGTTGTCGCACAGCATCACGTCGAAACTGGTTGGCGACATCGCCAGGCGCATCGCCGCCGTATCCACGTAGACGTGTTCGAGTTCGACGTCGGGATACTCCCTGGCGATATCGGTCACGACCGTGCGCCACAGGCGCGACGTCTCGAGGACGTTCGCCTTGTCGATCGACGCGACCTTCTTGCGGCGCTCGCGCGCGCGCTCGAATGCCACTCTCGCAACGCGTTCGATCTCGTGCCGCGAATAGATCAGCGTGTTGAACGCGGTGTTGCCCTCGGCTTCGAAGCCGCGCGGCTCGCCGAAGTAGAGCCCGCCGAGCAATTCCCGGATGATCAGAATGTTGGCGCCCTTGACGCGCTCCGGCTGGAACGCGGTCCGCTTCGCGAGCGGGGTGTAGCAGATCGCCGGGCGCAGGTTGGCGAAGCCGCCAAGTGCCTGGCGCAGCGCGAGCAGCGCCGCTTCCGGGCGCTCGGAGGTCTGGCAGCCGTCGAATTTTGGATGACCGACCGCGCCGAGCAGAACGGCATCTGCATCG
>DATMJU010000491.1:0-8107 GCA_035553795.1 Vicinamibacterales bacterium | reverse complement strand
GCCGATGTAGCGCAACGGCGTGTCGCCGACGATGGTGTCGAGCAGCGGCCGCGCGAATTCCCATGCGCCCATGTTCTCCGGCTCTTCCTGGACCCAGCACACTTCGCGGAGCTTCGGATAGCGGGCCAGCACTTCGGTGATCGCCTCGGACGGGAACGGATAGAGCTGTTCCACGCGGACCACCGCAACGTTCGGATTGTCCTTGCGGCGCTCGCTGGTCAGCAGGTCAACCGCGACCTTGCCGCTGCACAGCGCCAGCCGCCGCACTTTCGCGCGCTGCGTCGCCGCCATGTCATCGTCAATCACCGCCTGGAACGATCCTTCGGCGAACTCTGCCGGCGCCGAAGCGGTGAACGGATGCCGCAACAGGCTCTTCGGCGTCATGACGATGAGCGGCAGCGGATCGGTGGTGAGCAGCAGCGCCTGCCGGCGAAGCAGGTGGAAGTACTGCGCGGCCGTCGTGCAGTTGGCGATGCGCATGTTGGTGTCGGCGGCGGCGTTGAGGAAGCGCTCCAGCCGCGCGCTCGAGTGATCCGGGCCCTGGCCTTCGTAGCCGTGGGGGAGGAGCAGCACGAGCGACGGCGCCATGCCCCACTTGGCACGGCCCGACGTCAGGTACTCATCGAGGATGATCTGCGCGCCGTTGATGAAGTCGCCGTACTGCGCTTCCCACATCACCAGGCGGGCGGGTTCCTGCAGGTTGTAGCCCAGCTCGAAGCCCACACACGCGTACTCCGAGAGCGGGCTGTTGCGGATTTCGAACGACGCCTTGGCGTGCGGCAACGCCTGCAGGGGCACGTGCTCTTCGCCGCTGACCGCGTCGTGATACACGGCGTGGCGGTGGCTGAAAGTGCCGCGCTCGACGTCTTCACCGGTAAACCGGATCGGAATGCCATCGGCGAGGATCGTGGCCATGGCAAGTTCTTCGGCCGCGGCCCAGTCGACGGTGCGCTCTGACGGCGAGGCGAACATCGCCTTGCGGCGCTCGCGTCCGCGTTCGAGCTTGCGGTGGACGCTGAAGCCTTCAGGGACCTGCATCAACTCGTCGTTGATCGTCTGCAGCATATCCAGTGGCACGGCGGTGCGCGCCTTCTTCGCCGCTCCGCTCGGAGGCACCTCCGGCACGGGCGGGACGTAGTCCTGCTCGGGCTTCACGGCGGCGTAGGCCTTTTCGAGCTCCTCCATCCGCTGCTTGACCAGGCCGTCGGCGTGTTCCTGGGTGACGGTGCCGGCTTCGATCAGCGTCTTGGCGTACTTCTCGCGCACCGTCGGATGCGCGGCGACGATCTGATAGATCTGCGGCTGCGTGAAAGCCGGCTCGTCGCCCTCGTTGTGGCCGTACTTGCGGTAGCCAACGAGATCGATCACGTAATCCAGCTTGAAGCGCTGGCGGTAGGCAATGGCGAGTCGCGCCGCTTCGATGCACGCGACCGGATCGTCCGCGTTGACGTGCGTGATCGGCACCTTGAATCCGCGTGCCAGTCCGCTCGCGTAACTCGTGCTGTACGACTCCTCGGGATCGGTCGTGAAGCCAAGCTGGTTGTTCGCGATGATGTGGATGATGCCGCCGACGTCGTAGCCGGCGAGCCTCGACAGGTTGAGCGTTTCCGCCACGATGCCCTGGCCTGGGAAGGCCGCGTCACCGTGAATCAGGATCGCCAGGACCTTGCCCTTGTCGACGGCTGGGGCGCCGGGCTGGTTCGCCGACGTCGCCGCCGCGCGCGCCATGCCGTTCAGCAGCGGGTCAACCGCTTCGAGATGGCTCGGGTTGGGCGGCATCGAGACGATGACCTGCTTGTCGACGCCATCGGGCCGCGCCTCGATGCGGGCGCCGGCGTGGTACTTCACGTCGCCCATCCAGCCGAGGTCGACGCGCAGGCGCTGGCCCGGGATCGGATCCTTGAACTCCGCGAGGATCTGCGAGTACGGCTTCTGCAGGGTGTGCGCGAGCACGTTGAGCCGGCCGCGATGCGCCATGGCGATCATCACGTGCTGCACGCCGTCTTCCGCGGCGTCGTGGATGATCTCGTCGAGGATCGGGACCATCATGTCGAGGCCCTCGATCGAAAAACGCGTCTTGCCCGGGAACGTGCGGTGCAGGAACCGTTCGAACGTCTCGACCTGCGTGATCCGCGCGAGCAGCGCAGGACCGTCGAGCGGATCCTTGGGCGGACGGAACTGGCCCGACTCCACGGCCTGTCTCAGCCACACCCGCTCGTCCGGCACGAACACATGGTTGTAGTCGTGGCCCGTGGTCGAGCAGTAGATCTTGCGGAGGTTGGCGATGGCATCGAACGCGTTGGCTGCGCCGGCCGCTGCCGGGCCCGACACGATCGACGCCGGCAGCTTCTTCAGCGCGTCGGTGGTCAGGCCGTGCGACTGGGGCGCCAGCGACGGGTCGCCAATCGGATCGTGGAAGCCAAGCGGATCGAGCTGGGCGCCAAGGTGGCCAAACCGGCGGATCGATTCGGCCAGGTTGAAGGCGGCAATGCCGGCTTCGACGGATACGGAAGAATCAGTCGAGGCGGCTGAAACTGAGGCGATGGGCTCCGCAGGCGTCCAGGATGCAAACGCCCTGCGGGTCGCCTCGTCTACCGACGAGGGATCGCGCTGGTAGCGCTCGAACAGCTCGTAGACATACCCCGCGTTGGCCCCTGAAAACTGGTCCCACGGGTTCATAACCTTTCTACTTTATCAGGTTGGCTCCGGGGCGGTTCTGCACACTTTTGCGCAGAACGCATACAGTCCGCATCGAATGGGGCCGATAGCCCGGCTGTCATGGGAAGCGGCTGCGGTCAGGGCAACGGCGCCAACGGTTCGGGCGCCTCGACGAACCTGGCTTTTTCCAAGTTCTTGTTCGTTGTCGCCCGAGCGGACGACGATGCGCACGGCGCGCGCCTGCGCACCGCCGGCGGCAACATCGCGCGCGGCTTCTTCAACGACTTCGACATCGATGACGCTCGCGAGACGCAGGCGCAGCGCTTCGAGACCATCCAGTTCTACGTGCGCGAGGGGGACATCCCTGCGCAGTCGCCCAACCCGCCATTCCAGCGCGCCCGCCACATGGTGCAGGTGTCCAGCAAGTACCGGCCGCGCCTGCAGGAGATCGATGAGGAGCTGCGCCGCCGCGTCGGCGACTCGGCGGAGATTCTCTCGCTCGATGGCGCGTACCGGAATCCGCGCTACTCCAGCGCCGAAATGGTTCACTACTCCAACAAGGGGGCGCCCCCGCGCCGGTCAGGACGCCTGAGCAGGAACGCGATCATCCTGCCGATGCGCAAGACGCCGGAGTGGTGGCAGAAGAGCACGCTCGAGCGGCACTCCTATTTCTATCCGCATGTGGATCACGCCAGCGCGACGCCGGTCCGCGGGCACGCACAGGCAGCCGAGAAGGGCATCCCATGCCTGTTCCGGCGCGTCTTCCACAACCCTGATGGCTACGAGCGGCCGGGCGAGTTCGACTTCATCACCTACTTCGAATGCGATGACGAGTCGTTGCCGGTGTTTGACCAGGTGCTGAACTCACTCCGGGATTTTCATCAGAACCCGGAGTGGCGTTATGTGGAGGAAGGACCCATCTGGAGAGGACGACGGGTCCTGCGCTGGTGAGTTGGCAGTCCGCCAATTCGCCAGTTGGCAGTTAGTGCGCGACGCCTTTCAGGTGATCGCGCAACACATCCCGCCCGAAATCACCGTTGAAGTCGCGCCACACCGAGTGAATGTGGTTGCCGTTGTTCTGCGTGTTGTCGTACTCGATCAGGAACGTCGGGCCTTGCACCGAGTAGTAGTGCTTCTTGCCCTTTTCGATCTCTCCCAGCCACGCAAACCGGATCTTGTCGAGGCCTGCCGCCTTGATGCGCGCCATGCGCGCGGCGGCCAGGTCGGCTTCCATGTTGCCGCTGTAGACCTCGATGAGCCTGACGAGCAGCGCCTGCTGTTTCGCCGGCATGGCCGAGTAGGCCACTCCCTGGTCGGGCAGCGGCGCAATGTCGTTCTTGTTCATGGTCAGGATGTCGGTGGGCGCGACGGCGCTGGCGATCGCCTGCTTCTGCAGGTCAACCGGCAGCGACATCAGCAGCGCGCGCGCCGCATCCTCTTCTTCGGCGAGGATGCGCAGACCCTTCTTCGCGCCGTCCTGCACTTCCGCGGGGTTGGTGCCGAGGAACATCGGCGAGCTCGACACGTCGCCTGACACCGCGCCGTCAACTACCGCGAAGCGCACCGAGATGTGGTGCCCCTCGACGCGCCAGCCCCAGCGGCCCTTCGCGGCCGGCGTGCCGAATACGGAGAACAGGTACTCCTCCTTGTTGCGCGCGAACCGGCCGCCCGCTTCAACCACCCTGAGGATGTCTTCGAGCTCGATGATCGAGGTGACCTTGGTGTATCCCTTTGCGCTGAGGCCGCTGCGCAGCAGGTCATGCGCGAGGCGCCGCTGCGTCTCGTTCATGTCCTTGATCATCAGGCCCTTGCGCGGGAACATCTCGTTCGGGATGAAGTGCCAGCGCAGCCGGTCTTCGCTCTCGAAAGGGAACACGGCTTTGGCTCTCTGATCGGCCGAGAGGCTGCCGAGGAACGCGGCCGCGTTCTTCGCCATGTTTGCTGCGCTCTTCTGGGATCCGTAGCTGATGCCGCCAGCGAACACAGCCAGAACCGCGGTCGCAACGAATAGCCTCAGCGTCGTCAATCGGCTCATCGAACCCTCCACGAAAGAGGCACTCTACTTGAAGGTCACGCCCAACCCAAAGTGGTATCGCATGTCTCCGTCTCTCGAGCGCGCGACGTCGAGCGACAGGTTGACGACGGTCAGGTGGAAGTAGGCGCCCGCGCCGATGCCGCGATCGGTCAGCTTTTGATCCGTAAGCTTTTCGCCGACTCCGTAAACCGCGCCCGCATCTACGAAGAGCTTGATGCCGAACCTTCCGACGTTGACCGGCGAGGTGAGCGGCACACGGAGCTCGGCAGACGCCGCGACCAGGTTGTCACCGGCCTTGAAGCCGGCGTCGTATCCGCGGAGGTTCGATGCGCCACCGAGCAGCAGGTGCTCATAGCGCGGCAACGGGCGAGTGGTCGTCACGCTGAGACCTCTGACCGCGAGCACCGTCTGGCCGAACAGCCCGAGGTAGCCGCGCACATCAGCGCGCCGCTGGTCTGCATCGCCGCTGTCGAATTGCACGCGCTCGACGCCGAACGTCGCGTGGACGGCATTGCGGGGGAACGCCGGATCGACGCGCGTGTCGATCGTCGCGTCACCACCGAACCGCGCCACCGTGTCGCGATCGACACCGCCGAACGACACTTCCTCACGGCGGCCACCGGCGCCGAGCCGCAGCCACCGCGCCGGCGCGGATTCCGCGCGCGCCGCGAACCCGGTGCGGCGATCGCCCAGCTCGTAGTGAGGATTCTCGCGCCGCATGACGCCGAACTCGCCATTGATCCGCTGAATGGGCCCCCTCTTGAACGAACGCTCCACCTGCACGCGGGCCTGGCGCTCACCGCCCCAGCTCAATGGGACCGTGATGCGGCTGCGCGGCCCCAGCCGGTCGACAAACGCGACGCGCATGCCGTAGGTGAGGCCGTAGCCGTCCTCGGAATGCAGGATCGGCATGAACATGCCGCTGCTCAGGAACTTCTTCATCGGACTGGGCCGGAGGTCGAGCGGATCGATGCCGGGCACTTCATCGACCACCACCATCAACAACACGTCGTCCGGATTCTCGATTGATCGATATCGCTTGCGGACTTCCACGTCGTCAAATCGTCCGCTGCGCTCGAGGCGAATCTGCACCTCGGCGATCAATTGATCGGTCGCCGCCTTGCCGACGACGTCGCCGACGATGCCGAGCACGTCGGCGTCGGGCGTGGTGTGGTTGCCGTGCACGCGGACTTCGCCCACGACGCCGGGTGAGGTCTGCGCCGCAGCGGATGATGCACACGCGGCGAGAACGGCAGCGAGGACGAGCGAGCGCTTGCACCCCTGGACCAATGAACCCGTGTACGTCATTTGATCCTGTAGCTGACGGCGGCTTCTTTGTAGTTCAAGTAGTCGACGCGATAGGTCGCGTCGGCGCCGCCAACGGCAGACATCATCCCGAACTGCATCTCGATGCTCTTTGGCAGCCAGACGTCGGGAAACGCCTGGGCCATCTGCATGGTGGCCAGGACGTTGTCGACGCGGACGATCGAGCTGCCGGGGAAGAAGTCCCAGTCGAGGTCATCGAAGGTGTATTGCAGGATCTGGTGCGTCTTGGGCTCGACCCACAAGGTCACCATCGACGCCTTGTTCATCTGCTGTTCGATCTTCTGTTCCTGCTGGCGGCTCCTCGAGTTGTCCCGGCCACGCTCCTTGTCGCGCTCCTGCCGTCTCCGTTCGCGTTCGATGTCGCGATCGTCCTTGAACAGGCCGGCGCCGGGGTAGTACTCGATTTTCAGCGCGTCGAAGCCGTTGATCTTCTCGCGGCCGGCGAGCGCGTAGCGGCCGTTCTCGAAACGGAACTTGAGGAAGTACGCGGATGACACGAACTGCGGCTCGCGCATCTGCTTGAGCATGTCGTCGGTGCTGCTGATCGGCACGGCGCGGTCGTCGGAGGAGCTGACGTCGACGCCGCCGGGCCCGATCGCGATCGATGTTGACCGCTCGTCCACGGGTTCGCCCTTGGCGCGCTGTTCGGCGCGACGGCGCTCCGCGGCTTCGCGCCGCTTCTGCCGGCGCAGCCACTCGTCCTCGGCCTTTTTGCGGTCCGACTCGGACAGCTTCACGCCATCGGCTGAGATCGGGCTGCGGACGAAGATGCCGTCGCGGATGAACCACGTGTAGTCGCGGCGCATTCCGAAAAGCGGGAACCGGCCCGGCCCCGTGAGGTCGAACGCCTCTTTCTCATCGAGGACGTATTGCTGCAGCTTCTTCCAGTTGTCGTCGCGCCGCGCCAGGACCTTTGCCATGAAGGCATCGAGGTCTGATTGGGCCGTCGAATGCGCAGACCGTTCTGTAGCCGCAGACGGCGCAGAAAGGGCAGATCCAACCAATACCAGGACGAGCAGCGTTCTAATGTGCATAGCGATACTGGAGGTTTGACGATCAGCCAAGACCAAGAGTTCGTCAGGTCTGAGCGTTCTGCGGCCCTGGAATATCCGGGCCGTCTGCGGCCTACTGCGCGGTCGTGTTCTCAGGCGGATCGCGGCGGTAAACGACCTTTCCGTCCGCGATCGTCACGGCCACTTCCGTGGTCGTCAGGCGGCTGGCGGCGCCTGTAAAGACGTCGTCCGTGAGGACGACGATGTCGGCAAGCATATCGCGGACGAGCTGACCCTTGCGTTGCTCGTCGAACGAGGCCCAGGCGCCGTCGCGCGTGTAGGCATCGATCGCCTTGTGCATCGTCAGGCGCTCTGCGGGGATCCATCCACCCGCGGGCAATCCATCCTGGGTGGTGCGCGCGACCGCGACGAGCAGACCCTTCAGCGGATCGATCGTCATTACCGGCCAGTCGCTGCCGAAGGCGAGGCGTCCGCCGGCCTTTGCGATGCTGGCCCACAGCCAGCCGTGGGCGGCGCGCGTTTCCCCGATGTTGGTGCTCCACACGTCGCCGGGCGTCGGGCTCGGTGTGGCGTGGATCGGCTGCATGCCGGCGATCACGCCGAGCTTTCCAAAGCGCGGCACGTCCGCGGGATCGATCGTTTCGATGTGTTCGATGCGATGGCGGCGTCCACGCTCGGGCGCGGGATTCGCTTTCGCAGCCGCCTCGTAGGCGTCGAGCGTCATGCGGACCGCGGCGTCGCCAATCGCATGCGTCATGACCTGCCAGCCGCGCTGGTCGAGCAGCCCGACGACGCGATTGAGCTCGTCCGGCGTGAAGCGCGCGTCGCCCTTGACCGCCGGGCGGTTGGCGTACGGTTCGAGCATCGCCGCGGTGTGCGATTCGATCACGCCGTCGGCGATCAGCTTGACGGCGCCGGTCTTCAGCAGCGGATCGTCGGCGAAGCGCGTACGCACCGCTTCGAGTTCGGCGAGGCCTGCTTCGGTCAGCGTGGCGTCGGCGCGCAGCGCCTGGTAGACGCGCAGCGTCAGCTCGCCGCGCTTGCGGAGGCGATCGAACAGCTCGAGGTCGGCAGC
>DATMJU010000490.1:0-6242 GCA_035553795.1 Vicinamibacterales bacterium | reverse complement strand
GGCTAGCGGGCCAACAGGCCAACGGGCCGTCAGTCGAAGGGAGCTGCTACGCGCGTTGCCGGCGCTGGCGGCCGGAGTGTCGGCAGCCTCCTGTGGCTACGCGCTGGTGGGGCGGGGCTCATTCCTGCCCGACTACATCCGCACGCTCGGCATCCCGATGTTCACGAACACGACCCCGTTCCAGACGGTGGAGCAGGTGTTCACGCAGAAAGTCAGGCTCGAGTTCCAGAGCAGCCGCCGTTACACGGTGGTGCCGACCGACGAGAACGTTGACGGCATTGTGCGCGGCGAGATCACCGGCATCAGCCTGGCGCCGGCCGGCCTCAACGACCGCCAGCAGGCCACCCGGGTCCGCGTGACCGTCTCGGTCAAGATGCAGTTCGAGGACGTCAAGGCGCAGAAGACGCTGTGGGAGAACCCATCGCTGTCGTTTGGCGACGAGTACGAAGTGGCGAGTCCGAGCTCAGGTAACGACGTCGCGTCGTTCATCGGCAACGACCGCGTGGCCTTCGATCGTCTCTCGACCGACTTCGCACGGTCGGTGGTCTCTGCTATTCTCGAGGCGTTCTAGGGCAGGCTGTCAGGCAGTCAGGTAGTCAGGCTGTCAGGTAGTCAGGCCGTCAGGTAGTCAGGCTGAATGAGCACAGTCCTCGTAATACGAAAGCAGATCAAATCGGGTAAGACCGGACCCCTCTATCTCCTGGAGGGAGACGACCTGCAATCGAGGCACGACCTGGCGCTGGAGTTTGCGGCCGTCGTGGACGAGGGCCTGCAGGCCTTCAACGTCCAGAGTTTCTACGCCAACGAAGCCGGCAATGCGAGCGGCCGAGATCAGCTGATCGGCGCGCTGTTGTCCAACGCCCGCACGCTGCCGATGATGGCGCCGCGCCGCGTCATCATGGTGCACGAAGCAGATCGGCTGCTGGCGCCGAAGCGCGTCAAAGAGGAAGAAGACGGCGAGCCCGAGGCCCCGAAGAAGGGCAAGCGCGCGCCGGCGGCGACGCCGGCCGAAGAGCTCGAGGCGTACATCGAGAAGCCCGAGCCGATGACGACGCTGGTGTTCGTGTCTGGACCGCTGGACGGCAACCGTCGCGTCGTGAAGCTGCTTCGCAAGCACGCCGACTGCGTGGACTGCGGCACCCTCCACGATCCCCGCGAAGCCGCGACCTGGATCACCAAGCGCCTCGAGAAGGACGAGCTCACCATCGAGCCGAAGGCGATCCCGCTGCTACTGTCGTCGACCGGACTGACGCTCGGGAAGATCCGCCCCGAGATCGAGAAGCTGATTCTCTACGCCGCCGGCGAGTCGGCCATCACCGTCGCGCACGTGCGCGAGGTGGTAATCCCGCGGGAAGAGTCCGAGGGCACGTTCGCGTTGATGGAAGCGGTGCAGAATTCCAACGCCTCGCGCGCGTTGCGTGAAGTGTCGGTGATGATCGACTCCGGCGTGCAGCCTCCGGTGATCCTCGGCCAGCTCAGGGCCGCAACGATCCGCATGCGTCCCGACTCGCGCGTCAAGAACGGCCTCGAAGCCGTGTTTCGCACCGATTTGGCGATCAAGTCGTCGTCGGGAACGCCCCAGTACTTGCTGGAGTGCCTCGTGGTGGAGCTGTGCGCGCGGTAGCTGTTTTCCTCGGCCGTCCCGGCGATCATCGGGCCCGCGCGATCGGCGAGACGTTGATCAAACCGCCGGGACGATAGCGCGTCGTCAGTCCACTCGCAGCGCCTGCATCGGATCTTCTCCCGCGGCGCGCCGCGCGGGAATGAAGCACGCGATCGCGGCGATCGTCAGCATCAGCAGGGCAGCCCCGCCAATCGCGATCGGATCGGTGGGCGTCACGCTGAACAGGAACCCTCGCAGTAGTCTCGCGCCACCGATCACGCCCAGCAACCCCACGCCGACACCAACGAGCGAGACGATCAATCCGCGCTTCACAATGAGCTGCAGGATGTCGAGCCACGCGGCGCCGAGCGCCATGCGGACGCCGATCTCCCGGCGATACTGCGCCACGATCGTGCTCAGCACGCCGTAGAGACCGGCGGCGGCCAGCAGCATTGCCAGGCCGGCGAATCCGGTCAGCACGATCAGCGCGAAGCGGCGCGTGACGAGCGTGCGATCGACCAGTTCCTCGAGCGTCGCGGTCTGGTAGAACGTCTGCAGCGGATCGATCGCCCAGACCTCCCGTTTCGCCGGCTCAATCAGCGTGGCGGGATCGACACCGGCACGGGCGACGAGCGTGATCGACCCCGTGGGTGACTGGGCGTATGGCATGAACACTTCCGCGCGCGGCGCCTCGTCCAGCCGGACGTGCCGCGCGGCAGGGACCACGCCGACAATCTCCACTCGGACCGGTTTGCCTTGCCGCATGATCTCGATCCGCTGTCCGATCGGATCGACATCGCGCAGGTACCGAGCCGCGAACGCTTCGCTGATCACGGCGACGCGCGGCGCCGCGGGACCGTCGCGATCCTCGAACGCGCGGCCCTTGAGCGGCGTCATGCCCATCACGCTGAAGTAGTGCGGCGAGGCCACGTTGTAAGAGGCGCGGATCTCTTCGCCCGGCGGCGGTGGCGGCTGATCGACCAGCCGCATCGCGCCCTGGATGTCGATGTTCGATTCGATGAACGGCATGGCCTGCACGAGCGCGACCTGCTGCACGCCCGGCAATGCGGCGACCCGCGAGGTCACGCGGTCGGCAAAGCCCCGCAGTGCGACGGGACCCGGGTTGCGATCCCACGCAAACATCTGCAACGCCAGCACGCCGTCTTTCCGGAATCCCGTGTCGACGTTGACCAGGTTCACAAAGCTGCGGAGCAGCAGCCCGGTGCCAGAGACGAGCACCAGCGCCATCGCGACTTCCGCGACCACGAGGGCCGAACGGAGGTGCCGCTGGGCGCGATCGCCCGTCATGGTTCGATGGCCGGGCGCCGCCAGGCCGAGGCCCGACAGCCGAAGCGCCGGCACCAGGCCGGCCGCGACGGTCACGGCAAGGGCCAGCAGCGCCGCGAAACCGATCGCCAGGGAATCGACGTGCAGCGAATCGATCCACATCACCTCACGCGGTCCGAACCCGGCGAGCCCGCGCATCGCCAGGTGAGCCAGCAGCAGGGCGATAGCCGAGGCGCTGCCGGCCAGCATCAGGGTCTCGATCAGCATCTGGCCGACCAGCCGCGTGCGATTCGCGCCCAGGGCAGTCCTAACGGCGAGTTCCTGCTGGCGCACCGAGCCGCGAGCGAGCAGCAGATTGGTGACGTTGACGCAGGCGATCAGCAACACCGCGACGACCGCCGCCGCGAACAGGCCGAAGGCCTCCCGGACGTCGCCGACCAGGTGATCGCGGAGCGTGATGACCTCTGCGCGGACGCCCTTGTTCGAGCGCGGGTTCTCGGCCTCGATCGCCTGCGAGATCGTATCCATCTCGGCCTGCGCCTGCTGGATGGACACGCCGTCCTTCAGCCGGCCGGCAACGCCCCAGTAGCCGCTGACACGAATGCGCGGCTCGAATTCCTCGATCGCCTTGGCCGCATAGAGATCGCGGTCGCCGGCCACGTACTCCTGGAAGTGCGGTTGAAAGTCGCTCGACACCACACCCGCCACGAGATACATCCCATCGTCAATGGGCACGGACCTGCCGACGATGCCGGGGTCCGCGTTGAACTGGGAGCGCCAGAACCGCTCGCTGAGCACGACCACCAGGTTGCTGCCCTTCTTGTGTTCATCGGGCCTGAAGAATCGCCCCGCGAGCGGCTGCACGCCGAAGGTTTCGAAGAATCCCTCGGTCACCAGCATGGCCTTCAGGACGATGGGTTTCTCGGCGCCGCGATAGTCGAAGCTGTACGGCTCGGCCGCGGCCAGGTGCGTGAAGCTCGATGCGCGCGTACGCCAGTCGATGAAGTTGCCGGGCGCGGCGTACTGGCGCTGCGGTTCGGACGGGACCCGCTCCCACAGCGTCATGATGCGATCGGGCTGGTGATAGGGGAGGGGGCGCAGCAGGATCTGCGAGACTACGCTGAAGGCCGTGACTGACGCCGCCATGCTCAGCGCGAGGATGCCAACGACCGTGATGACAAAGCCGGATTGCTGCCGCCATTGCCGGAAGCCGTGCCGGAGATCGTCGATGGCCTGCAGATCGGCGACGTCACGCTGGCGGATCCAGAACGCGTCGGCGAACGAGCCGAGGGCGTAGCGGGTCAGGCGCGGATGCTCGTGCGCGGCCGCCAGTTCGCCATCCCACTCGCGGCGCCACTCGTCGCGGAGCCGTGACGGAACGAGACGTGATGCGATCGCGACAATCCGCTGCGCGCGATTGAGTGGGTCAGCCATCTAGCCCTCGCTCTCGACCGGCTCGAGCAGCCGGCGTCCGGCATCCGCCATCGCAGAGGCCTTGGTTCGTGCCTCGCCCGCGAGCTGCCTTCCACCCATCGTCAGTTCGTAATAACGCCGCGGAGGGCGCTGTTCCTTTTGTGCCACCGCCTGCTTCTCCCATTTCGAGCGGACGCAGCCTTCGGCGTCGAGTCGCCGCAGGATCGGGTAGACGGTGCCGCTGGGCAGGCCGGTGGCATCCATGATGTCGAAGCCATGGTGATGGCCGTCCAGCAGGGCCTGCAGGACGAGGGCGGTCGGGTAGGTCAGTCGCATCCACGCCTCATAGGTGGGGTAGTCTACTACCTATGTAGAATTAGACGCAACGAACGACGGGAGGGTTGGCCCTCCCATCAAATCGAGTCTGTATTTACTTGGAGATCTTGGCGGCGAGGCGCGACTTGTAGCGCGACGCGGTGTTCTTGTGGATGATGCCCTTGGTGGCCATCTTGTCGACGAGCGACTGCAAGGACTGCAGCGCCTTCTTGGCGCCTTCAACGTCCTTCACGTCGAGCGACTTGCGGATGCCCTTCAGGCCGGTGCGGAGCTTGGCCCGGAGCGAACGGTTGTGCTCGCGACGCTTGATGTTCTGCCGGTTGGCCTTGAGGGCCGACTTATTACGCTTTGCCACTGTCTAGAACCTCGATTTCGGAAGTATGCCGAACACGTCATTATAGCAGGCCGACGGGCCAACAGGCCAACGGGCTATCAGGCAAGCTGGAAATGAGGGTTAGCGGAGGCCGACGAGCGTGAACGACCCCTGTGGCGGGGGCATGTTCGAGTATTTCGTGACCGGCTTGCCGTCCACCAGCTCCACCCACTTGTACATCCCGTTGACCTTCTGGACGGACGTGGGCGCGGCCTTAGTGATCTTGTTGACGTAGTTGCGGGTCTCTTTGAAGGGGGGGACCGTGCCGCCGTACTTCTCGACGTTCCCCATGCCGGCGTTGTAGGCGGCCAGCGCCAGTTCGACCTTCTGGTTGTAGCGGGTGAGGAGTTGCTTCAGATACGCGACGCCGCCACGGATGTTCTGCTCAGGGTCGAACGGATCTTTCACGCCGAGGTCCCTGGCGGTCGCGGGCATCAACTGCATCAGGCCCATCGCGCCCTTCTCGGACACCGCGCGCGGATTGAAGGCGGATTCGACCTGGATGACGGCGCGAACAAGGTCGGCGGCCACTCCCTCGCGGCGCGCGTGTTCGGAGATCGCGGCTTCGTACGGGGCGCTCTTGGCGGAGGTGCTGAAAGGCTTCGTCGCGCGAACGGTCGTGGCACCGTGCACGGCGTAGGTCGCGACTTTCTGAATACCCTGGTCCGGACGAGGCCGGTCGGAGAGCACGAGCTTCCCGTCCGCATCACGCCAGCTGTAGATCTGGGCTGCGGCAGGGGAGGCCGTACACAGCACGACCGTAACAATCAGAAGGCTCCGGAACACGGACATTCAGTCTACCTTATCGGCAACTTTCAGTCCGTGCCTGAACCCTCGCTAACTAAGGAGTTTTTGGACTTCCACCTTCGCGGCCGCTAGCAAATCTGTAATCTTGCTTGCATCTTTGCCACCGGCCTGCGCGAAGTCTGGCCGGCCGCCTCCGCCACCCCCGACGATGGGGGCGAGCGTTTTGACGAGCTGGCCCGCCGGCGCTTTCTTGGCCAGGTCAGGCGTGACGGTCACGATCAGCGAGACCTTGCCTTCCGGCATGGCCGCCGCCAGGACGACGATCCCGCTCTTGAGCCGCGACTTCAGCGTGTCGGCGAGCGTGCGCAGGGATTCGGAATCGACGTCCGACATCTGCCGCGCAATTAGCGTCGATTCCGAATCCCTGCGCACGCTCGCCGACACGCTGAAGTCGCGGCTCAAGAGCGGGATCGTCGTCCTGGC
>DATMJU010000489.1:0-5669 GCA_035553795.1 Vicinamibacterales bacterium | reverse complement strand
CCCGACATGGTGCCGAGGCCCATCGCCGCGTGGCACACGAGGATGACCCACAGCGGGACGTGCTGATGCTTCCCCTTGGTCGCCGCCGCGAGGTGACCGGTCGAGATCAGCGCGGCGACGATGATGCCCATCGTCTTCTGCGCGTCGTTGCCGCCGTGGCCCAGGCTGTACGCCGCTGCCGACACCAGCTGCAGTTTGCGGAAGTGACGATCGACCCGTGACGGCGCAAAGCCCTTGAAGAGCCACAGCAGCGTCACCATCAGGACGAACCCGAGCGTCAGGCCGATCATCGGCGCGAGGATGATGAAGATCAGGGTCTTCGTCCATCCCGAGGGAATCAACGCGACCATCCCGACCTTGGCCACGGCCGCGCCGGCATATCCGCCGATCAGGGCATGCGACGAACTGGTAGGCAGCCCGTAGTACCACGTGATCAAATCCCACACGATGGCGCCGATCAGCCCGGCAAGGATGACCGAGGTCGTGACGACCGTCACATCCACCATGCCGGAGCCGACGGTCTTGGCCACGGCTGTGCCGAAGACGAACGCGGCAATGAAGTTGAAGAACGCCGCCCACATCACGGCCTGTCCGGGCGACAGCACGCGCGTCGAGACGACGGTGGCGATGGAATTCGCCGCGTCGTGGAAGCCGTTGATGTAATCGAAGATCAGCGCGACGACGATGACGAGGATGACGAGTGCGTATTCCACGCCCGCTACCCGTGCTTGACGACGACACCCTCGAGGACGTTGGCGCAGTCCTCGCAGCGGTCGGTGGCCTCTTCAAGCAGGTCGAGCACTTCCTTCCACTTGATGACCGTGATGGCGTCCTTCTCTTCCTCGAACAGGCGCCTCAGCGCTTCATCATGCACATCGTCGGCGGCATTCTCGAGGCGGTTGACCTCGACCGCAAGCTGGTGCACGTCCTTCTTGCGCTCGAGCGCCTCGACGGCAACCTTGACCTGCATCGCGGACTGCCACGTCAGCGAGGCGAGTTCGCGCGCGCCGTAGCGCAACTGCGTCATGCGATAGCGTCGCGTGACGGTCGCCGCCGCGTCGATCGCGTCCATCACGTCGTCCAGCGACTTGGCCAGCGAGTGAATGTCTTCACGGTCGATCGGCGTGACGAAGGTCGAGTTGAGACGCTTGATGATGTCGTGCGTCAGCGCGTCGCACTCGGACTCAACCTGCTTGATCTGGAGCGCGGTGTCCCAGGCCGGAGGATCCGAGGCCAGCATCCGTTCGAGCAAGGTGGCGCCGGAAACGATCCGGTCGGCCAGGGTGATGAAGTCGGCAAAGAACTTTTCTTCGCGGGGAATCAGGCGGAAGCGCACGCCGGAATTATGTCATACGGTCGTTACATTGTCGTTACACGATCTGCGTCCAGGGCTCAGTCCACCACGAAGGAATACAGCTTGTATCGGCCGTCTTTCTGCAGGGCCGAGCCGTAGAGCCTGAGCACCAGATCCTTGCCCCCCTCGTCCGTAGCGACGATCTCGCTCGCCCGCATCACGCTAAAGGTCTGGTAGGTCGTGGTGTCGCCGGTAAAGCGGGTACTGACGAACCGGAGGGGACGCCCGCCGTAGCGGCCGACCGTGTCGCCCAGCGAGCCCTCGCTGCGCTGGTTCATCTGTCCCCAGGCGTAGTCGAACGGCACGTTGCGTTCGGGCCGGCTGACGGGCAGTTCAGGCCACACGTACTCGCGAAATTCGGCCTCGCTCAGGGCCATGCTGCGAAGTGCCGCAACATCCCTTCTTGCCAGCGCGTCCAGAACCGCGCGGGCCAGCGCGTCTGGCGTTTCAAACGTCTGTGCGAGTGGGACGCCGGCACGACTCGGCTCCGAAGGATTGGTACAGGCCGCCATCGCGAGTGCGATGGCGGCCACCAGCAGAGATCTTAACGCTGCGGAAATGCGGTCCACCCTGACATCCAGTTATCAGCCGGCGCGGGGGCCACCGCACCGATGAAGGTCACCGTTTCGAAGAACCCATCGTTGGGCGGCTGAATCGGCGCGATCTGCCCGCCGGCCAGCGTCGCCACCCCGCTCGGCTGGAAATTCGGGGTCTCATGATTCGAGCACGAAGCCGAGGACAAACCGACCTCGGCATCGGTGGCGCCGGTGCGGATGCTCGGGAAGCGCCCGCTCGTGATGTACGGCGTCACGCTCGAGTGCATCGCCGCGCCGTTGACGCCGGTCGTCGCGTTCCGCACGCCCCATGCCACGCCGGCACCCATCTGTGATGTCCCGTTATCAACCTGGGCCGATGTGGCGCCGTCGGAGATCTGGAACCCGGTGGTCTTGAACCCGGTCACCAGGAAGTTGCGGAGCGTGAAGGCCGTCCCGCGGCGCAGGTTGGCCGCACGCACCGACTCGGATCCTTCCGCGGTGTCCGGATCGCCGCAGAGCGTGATGTTGTAGATCTGCGGATTCGACCGCGGCAACAGGTTGTTGTTGAACTCGTTGTTGTCCGCTTCGATGCCGTTGTCCGCATCGTCGCCACGCTGCGTGATGGCGATGAACTGCGCCTTGCCGCTCCAGCCGAACGTCCAGTCAAAGCTGTCGTCGGCCGCGTTGGACGCCACCGCGTACTTGATATTCGCGGTGCCGCCGAACCACTCGAATGCGTCGTCGCGGTTCATGTGGACCTGCAGGTACTCGAACGTGCCGCCGTTGCCGACGCCCTGGAACGCGATGCCGTTCAGTTCGTTGTCCGGGCTGAACTCCACGCCGGCAAACTCGACGCGCACGTAGCGCATCACGCCGCTGTTGTCGTTCGGCTGGTTACCGCCGTAGACACCGGTGTCCGCCTCGCCGACACCTTCACCACCTTCGATGTTCACCGGCGCGCGGCCGTTGATGATGATGCCGCCCCAGTCGCCGCGCGAGCGGCTGCCAACCGGCTGGTCGCTGGTGAACACGATCGGCGCGGTGCGGGTCCCCTGCGCGTTGATGCGGCCGCCGCGCTTGATGATCAGCGTGCCGACGCTGCCGGACTCGCCGATGACGCGCGTGCCGGCCTGGATGTTCAGCGTGCCGCCGTCCTCGATGAACACCGCTCCGCGCAGCACGTAGTAGTAGGTGTTCGTCCAGGTCTCATTGCCGGTGACGCTGCCGGTCACCACGATGACCTGCTTGTCGATGCCGGGCACCGTCACCGGCGGCTTCTGATCGCCGTGAACAGCGATCCCCTGGCCGACGATCAGCGACACCGCCAATCCGAGCCCGGTCAGAGTGCGTGAAACGTAATTCATGATGTCCTCTATCCGCTCCTGGAAAATCGCCGCTTAGAACACGTTGAAGCCGAGCGAGAACCCGATGATCCGCCCAAGCTTGAAGATGCGCTGGTTCTTGGACCCCTGCGTGAACAGGTAATCCGAATCCGTGAGGTTCTCGCCGCTCAACCGGAAGTTGAAGCGGCCAATGCGCTGCGACAACACCACGTCAACGCTCTCGCGTCCCTGTTCAATCGAGTCCGGAGCCTGGTTGGCGCCGACGTCGGAGATGCGGTCGCCGGCGTAGTTCAGCAGCACGCGCGCCGTGAAGCCCTTCATCACCCACTCGCCGGTGACGTTGAACAGGTTCTTCGACTGGCCGGCCAGCGGCCGTTCCAGCGAGGTCTGCACCGAGCGCTGCTCGGGCGCCAGCGAGATCTTCGAATCGACGAACGTGTAGTTGGCGTTGACGAACAATCCGAGGCCCAGGTCATACGCGGCCTCCACCTCGACGCCGAAGTTGCGCGCCGAGTCGGCGTTCTGGAACGTGGTGATCGGCTGCGCGGAGGCGATCACGATGCGCTCGATCGGCGAATCGAAGCGCTTGTAGAACACGCTGGTCGCGAAGATGCTGCGGCCGCCCGGGAACAGTTCCCAGCGGGCATCCACGTTCTGAATCAGCGCGCGCTTCAGTTCCGGGTTGCCGCGGGTCGCGCGGCTGCCGACGACATCGGTGAACTCGAACGCCGCGAGCTCGCGGAACTCGGGGCGGTTGACCGTGGTGCTGTAGCTCAGGCGCAGGTTCTGGTTGCTGGTGAACGACTGCACCAGGTTGATGGCCGGGAACACGTCGGTGTTCTTGTTGGTCGCCGAGATGGTGCGCACGAACAGGCCGAACGGGTCGAAGGTGTTGACGGTCTGCTCGAACCGCTCGACTCGGGCGCCGCCGTTCAGGCGCGTGCGCGCCGAGAACGCGATGTCGACCATCGCATATGCCGACGCCGTCGTCTGCGCGCCGTCATACGCGTCCACCGGGCGCGTCTCTTCGTTGAAGCGGAACGCGCGGCCGATGTTGTCGGCGGTGAACAGCTCTTCCGGCTGCAGCGCCGGATTGAACTGCAGCACCGGCGGATCCGACTTCGACAGCACGACCGGGATGTAGCGGAAGCGGCGCGACCCGAAGTCACGCGTGCGATCGATGTAGCTGACACCGAGCTTGTACTGCGTCGGGCGCGAGCCAGCCGAGCTGAACGTGCTCCAGTTCAGCGCCGCGTCGATGGTCTCGTCGTCAAGGTTGTTGAACAGCCGGAAGCCGCTCTGCGATTCATCGGCCAGCACCGCCGGCGTGGCCAGGTTCGGTTCCAGCGTGCCGGCGCGGAACGGCGCCTGGTACAGGGTCTCGCGCAGATCCGGTTCGTCGCGATTGGCACGCGCCCAGTTCACGCGCCAGTCGATGCGGCTGTTGCCGAGGCCGCGCAGGAAGTGGTCGCCCGCCAGCGCGGTCGACAGCAATCCTTCTTCGATGTACTGCAGGCGGTTGTTGTAGTAGTAGAAATTGTTCTCGGTGTTGGGCCCCTCGAACACGCGGCCCTCGTCACGCCCGCTGTGGCTGTAGAAGTTCTCGAACGCCACGCGGTTGTTGGCGTTGAACTGATACGCGATGTTGGCCACGCCGCCGATCTGCGCCTTTTGCGTGCCGGTCTGGATGCGGTAATCACTGACCGCTTCGAGGTCGGTTGCCGAATCGCCAATGCGGTAGAACGCGCGCTGCTCGTCCTGGAAGTTCTCCTTGTAGGAGTGCGTCACGCTGGCGACGATGCCAACCTTGCCGAAGCGGTTGCCGAACACCGCGCCCCAGTTTTGTCCGGGCGCACCGTCGGCGCGCGTCGGGCGCCACTGGTTGCCCAGCAGGCGGCCGAACGTGGCCATCTGCGCTTCGGTGTAGCCCACGTCGGGCGTATAGATGCCCTGGCGCACAATCTTGTTCGCGGGCATGCCCGACGGCAGCGCACGCAGGCCGTCATCGAATCCCAGCCAGTCGCGATTGCCGATCGCGCTCAGCGGAATCGACTTGCCGGTGGCGTTGGTATAAGCGTTGATGCCGTAGGAAAAGTCCAGCACCGCGCGGCTCGGGAACTTCAACGGCTGAATCTGCACCAGGCCGCCCGCAAACTCCGCGGAGCGATCCGGAGAATACGACTTGCTCACCTGCACGCTGTCCAGCAAGCCTGCGGGGAACAGGTCGAGCGGAACGACCTTCTTGTCGGGTTCGGTCGTCGGCAGCGTCGAACCGGCCAGCGTGGTGTTGCTGTAGCGCTCGCCAAGACCGCGCACGAACACGTACTGGTTATCAACCACCGATAAGCCCGTCACGCGCGACATCGCCGCCGCGGCGTCCGAGTCGGCGTTCTTCTTCATTTCCTGGGACCCGAGGTTGTCGGTGATGACCGCGGA
>DATMJU010000488.1:0-4732 GCA_035553795.1 Vicinamibacterales bacterium | reverse complement strand
CACCAGGAGTGGCTAAGCCCACCATCGGCAACAGGCGGCGAGGCACATCGGCTTCGACCGTCGCGCGGTCGCCCATCGTCGCGTGGCTGTGCACGGTGGCGTGACGATACAACCACGCGAGGCGGTCCGAGTGCGTCTTGTTGGTGAGATCGAGCTCCACGGTGACCCGCTCCTGATCGAGCGCCAGCCTCGAGGCGACGCTTTCGAGCAACTCATCGCAGCCGGCGCCGGTGTGTGCGGAAATCAGCAGCGCCGAAGGGTCCGCTTCCTGGACGCGCCGGCGCTCGTCGGGCGAGATCATGTCCACCTTGTTGTAGACCTCGACGCGCGGCACCTCGTGGGCGCCCACCTCTTCGAGCACGCGCAACACCGCGGCGACATGGCGCTCACGTTCCGGATTGGACGCATCGATCACGTGCAGCACGAGATCGGCATCCGCCGTCTCCTCGAGCGTGGCGCGAAACGCCGCCACCAGCGTGTGTGGCAGCCGATCGATGAAACCGACGGTGTCGCTGAGCAACAGCTCGCGCCGATCGGGCAGGTTGACGCGCCGCACCAGCGGATCGAGCGTGACGAACAACGCGTTCGACGCCTCGGCGTTGGCGTTGGTGAGCCGATTGAACAGCGTGGTCTTACCGGCGTTGGTATAGCCGACGAGGGCCACCGTCGGCACGTCCACCTTGTGCCTGCGCTCGCGCAGTTGCGAGCGGCGGCGGCGGACGATGTCGATCTCGTCCTGCAGGACTTTCATCCTGACGCGAATGCGGCGGCGATCCGCTTCGAGCTTGGTTTCGCCGGGGCCCCTGGTGCCGATGCCGCCGCCCTGCTGCGACAGACCGGCGGTGCCACCAACCAGGCGGGGCAGCATGTATTTCAACTGTGCCAGTTCAACCTGCAGCTTGCCTTCTCGCGTCCGCGCACGGCGCGCAAAGATGTCGAGAATCAACTGCGTGCGATCAACGACCTTGCGATCGAGACGCTTGTGCAGCTCGCGCAACTGCGCCGGCGACAACTCGTTGTCGAAGATGATCAGGTCGGCGTCAGCTTCCGCCGCGGCTTGCGCCAGCACGTCCACCTTGCCGCTGCCGAGGAACGTTGCGGAGTCAGGCTTGGGGCGCTCCTGCAGCACGCGCAGCACGACTCGCGCACCTGCCGCCTCGGCGAGGCCGCCGAGCTCTTCGAGAGAGTGCTCCGCGTCGATGCGGCGGGCGCCGCCGGTGACCAGACCGACAAGCGCCGCGCGCTCCACGAGCACGGGCCTGCCCACCGAAGCGTTCGCGGAGGTGGGACGACGAGTACTCATTGACCCTTCGATTCTAGCACCTCGTTCACGCCTATAATCTTCGCACTCCATGCACGATTCGCCTGTGTCATTCCCGAGGCCGCTGTCCGATTACGCGGTGGTCCAGGGCCAGCCCTTGCTCGACGTGCTGCGCTCGCGCATCGACGCCGACGCCATCAACGCCATCGCGACCCTGATCTTCGTGCTCGCGGTCCTGCATACCTTCGCCGCGGGATGGTTCACCGCCGCCGCGCATCGGCAGCAGGCCCGGCACGACGCGAGACTCGCCGGCGCCGGACTTTCGCGACGGCCGAGCATGACGGCCGAGCTGCTCCACTTCCTCGGCGAGATCGAAGTGGTATTCGCGCTCTGGGCGCTGCCGCTGGTGCTGGCGATCGTGGCCACGCACGGCTGGGCCACCGCCACGCATTACGTGAACGACGGCGTCAACTACACCGAGCCGATGTTCGTGGTCGTGATCATGGCGCTCGCGTCCAGCCGCCCCGTCATCGCGCTCGCGGAATCGGCGATCCGCGCGATCGCGGGATTGGCCCAGGGGACCCCCGCGGCCTGGTGGTTCGTCATCCTCACCGTGACGCCGCTGCTGGGCTCGCTGATCACGGAGCCCGCGGCCATGACCATCGCCGCGTTGCTGCTCGCCCGTCAGTTCTACGATCTGAAACCGTCCTCTGCCCTGCGGTACGGGACGCTCGGCCTGTTGTTCGTCAACGTGTCGATTGGCGGCACGCTGACGCACTTCGCCGCGCCACCGGTCCTGATGGTGGCACGCGCGTGGAACTGGGACACGCCGTTCATGCTGTCGCATTTCGGGTGGCGGGCGGCCGCCGCGATCCTCGTCTCCACCACCGCCTACTTCTTCGCATTCAGAAAGGAACTGGTGTCGTTGCGGGCCGCGAGGACCGCCGCGGATGTCGAGGTCCCCGCCGAGGAAGCGAGTCCTGCCGAAGCACTGTTGCCCATCCCTGCGTGGGTCACCGCCGTGCATCTCGGGTTCATGCTGTGGACGGTTCTCACCGCCCACTACCCCGCGCTCTTCGTCGGCGGGTTCCTGTTCTTCATCGGCTTCACCCGCGCCACTGCGGCATACCAGTCGCGCCTCGACATCAAGACGCCGCTGCTGGTCGGCTTCTTCCTGGCCGGCCTCGTGATTCATGGCGGGCTGCAGGGATGGTGGATCGCTCCCGTGCTGTCGAGCCTTTCTGAATCGGGACTCTTCTGGACGGCGACGTTCCTGACCGCCTTCAACGACAACGCGCTAATCACCTACCTCGCGACGCTCGTGCCTGACCTGAGCGATGCGTTCAAGGCGGCGGTCGTCGAGGGTGCCGTCACGGGTGGAGGGCTGACGGTGATCGCCAACGCTCCCAATCCGGCGGGCCAGGCTCTGCTGGGCCGATTCTTCGATGACGGCGCGGTGAATCCTCTGCGCCTGCTCGCAGCAGCGATCATCCCGACGTTGATTGCCGCCGCGATGTTTCGCATGATCTAGTCATGGCGAAGAGAGGGAGTGGCAAGACCGCGAAGCCGAAATTGCCGCGGGCGCCCCTGCCGAAACAGACCGGCGGCGCGCATTAGGACAAGTCCAAGCGGCCGTTCCGCAAGGACAAACACAAGAAGCGCTGGGAAGCTGAATAGGGGCGGCGCTGAAGGCGCAGACGCCCGCAGACCGAAAGGCTAGACTTCTTCGGGGAGCAATTCAGGGGGCCGCGTGCGTTTCCAGCCATCCTGCTCCAGTTCAGCTTCAAGCGACTTCAGAAACCGGCGGCACGGTTCCTCGCCGGTGATCTCGTTCACAAATACGGAGCCGTCCGAAGTTCGACGCAGAACTGTGTAGAGCCCGGTGGTCTTATCGAGGCGGGTTTCGAGCTGGAGTTCCGACGCGGCTTTCTCAAAGAACCAAATCACAACAGTTCAAACTCTATAAGCTGCCGGGCGGCTTGGCAAATCACATTGCAGTGACGAGCTCAGGGCTCGGCCAAGGCCGCGTCGGCGGAGTCGGCCTCGACTTTCGCCCGCGCGCGCAGTCCGCGGTACACCAGCACGCCGAGCAGCAGCAGCAACCCCACATCGGCCAGGAACACGATGCGCAGGCCCGCGGCGCCGATGAATCCAGCCACGACCGGGCTGACCGCCAGTCCCATCAACGATGCGGTCGTCATGATGCCGAATCCCGTGGCATGCACCTCGGGAGGCAGCAACCCGCCCGCCACCGAGTAGATCGTCGTCGTCCCGGCACCCATCGCCGTGCCGGCAATCACGATCGCGGCGCCCAGGATCCACACACTCGGCGCTACGACGATCGCGCCGAGCGCGACTGCCGCGGTGAGCGTGCCTGCAACCAGAACCGACTTCGCCGAATGACGCTGCAATAATCGCGGACCGATTTGCGATCCCACTGCGGCGGAAATCGCGCCGAGCGAGAACAACACGCCGGCGACAAAGGCCACGCGTGAACTGTCGATGCCGACCTGCTGCACGAACAACGGCAGCACGGGACCGAAGCTGCGATCGACGGTCTGCAGGCCGAAGATGACGAACAGCGCCAGGATGAATCCCGGGAGGCGGAGGATGCGCCCGAACACGTCCCATCCCCCACGAGCCTTGACGGCGCGATCCGCCTTGACGGGCTCCTCATACATCACGAGGATCAGCACCATCGCCGCCGCGTAGAACAGCGCAGCGACCAGGAACGAGTTGCGCAAACCTACCAGCGATGCCAGCACGCCGCCAATGACCGGCCCAATCGCCGGTCCAAGCCGATGCCCGGTCTGCACCATGCCGATGGCGTGTGCCATACGGTCGCGCGGCGCCGACTGCGCCGCCATCGACATCGTCAGGGCGCCGTAACCGGCAAACACGCCCAGCAGCGCGCGCAGCGCAAACAACTGCCAGGGCGCCGTCACGAAGGCCATGCCCACTTTCGTGAGGACAAACGCGGTGAGCGATCGAATGACCAGGATCTTGGTGCCGTACTTGTCGCCGACGCGGCCCCAGAGCGGAGCGCTGATCGCGGTCACGGTTGGCGTGGCCCCGAGCGTCAGCCCGGTCCACATGGCGATCTCGCTGACATCGGTCACGCCGAGTTCAGCGATGTAGAGCGGGAGAAACGGCATCACCAGCGTGAAGCCGGTGAAGCCGATGCCGCCGGCGGCGGCGGCGACGAGGATGTTGCGCCGACTCTGCCGCGGATCCAACCTAGAAGCGGATCTTGACTGAGGGACCCGGGTAGACCTGGATGCTGTCGATGAACCGCACGCGGTGCGGGTTGGTCTGCATGACCACCGAGCTGGTGCGGATGCCGGCGCCGAAGAACTGCACGCCCTTCATCAGCGAGCCGTCGGTCACACCGGTGGCCGCAAAGACGATGTCCTTGCCGCGCGCGAGATCTTCGGACTTGTAGATCTTCTTGAAGTCCGTGATGCCCATGGC
>DATMJU010000487.1:0-3111 GCA_035553795.1 Vicinamibacterales bacterium | reverse complement strand
CGCCGCAACATCAGCATCCGAACCCAGGAGGCCCAGGCCGTTGGTCGCGACCGCCGCGGCCGTCACGCCCGCCGCCGCCAGGAACTCGCGGCGCCTGACGAACAGCTCCTTCGGGGTAACCTCGGACTCTCGGATGTCTGCAGCCTTCTTGATCAGCATAGGCAAATAATACTCCTTCAGACGCCCGTTCCAGGTCAGAGGTTTCAGGCACAATGCTAGGGTGCAACGACCCGTTGTTGTTGTGTTGGTCGCCATGTGGATGGCCGCCGGAATCAGCCTTTCAGCTCAAGTGCGGCTTGCCGACGAGTCGGATCGGGCGGCGTTTCGCGCCTGGTTCGTGCTGCTGGCTGACGCCCAGTTCGAGCGCAACACGGACGACGTGAAGGATTGCGCGGCGCTCGTGCGCCATGCGGTCCGCGAAGCGCTGCGAGCCCACACGCCCGAGTGGCTCCGCCGTTCTGGTCTTCCCTTCACGCCCACATTCGCTGACGTGCGATCGGCGCCAAAGGCCGGCGCCAACGGCATGCCGCTCTTCAAGGTGAACACCGGGACGCCGCCAAAGTATGCCGAGTTCGCGGATGCCAAGACGTTGATTCAACTCAATACGCGGGCGCTCGGACGCAACGTCGGCGCCTTGCAGCCAGGCGACCTGCTGTATTTTCATCAGCCGTCACAGCGCGAGCAGCCCGATCACGTGATGGTGTTCGTGGGACGCTCGCAGTTCGAAGCCGAAGGCGCCGATTGGGTCGTGTATCATACGGGGCCGATCGAGGGTGGCCCGGGCGAGGTCCGCAAGACGCGCCTGTCAACCCTCGTGCAGCATCCATCCCCCCGATGGCGACCGATGGCGGCGAACCAGAGTTTCGTCGGCGTGTTCCGCTTGGCATTCTTATGAAGACCCGGCCCTTCTGGCTACTTGCTACTTGCTTCTTGCTGCTGTCCGCGAGCGCCGGCTACGCCCAGGATGGCGCGAGCGATGAGCGCCCCGCGTTCTCGCTGTCCACCAGCGAAGTCTTCACGACTCGCGACGCGCCGCATTTCTACCTGACCTTCCGGCGCCTCGAGCGGCTCGACTTCCGGGTCTACAAAGTGAAGGATCCGTTCGCGTTCTTCGCCGGCCTCGACGATCCGCATCAGCTCGGCACGGACGAGGAACAGGTCGAACAGGAACGCACCTGGCTCGAGCGGTTCGCCGACTGGAAACAGACGCAGCGCCAGAGCGTGCATCGCTTCATGCGCGCACAGGCCAGCCACCAGTACCGCTCGGCCCGCCGCGCCGTCAGCGACCAGGCCGAGGTCGCGCAGCGCGTGGTGCTCAACGCCCAGACCTTCGCTCAAGTGCCGCTCTTGAATTCCGACCAGGTGGTCACGACGTGGCGCGAGATCCTGCCCAACCGCCGCGATGCAGAGATGCGGCGCGTGCCCGTCGAGCTCAAGCAACCCGGCATCTACGTCGTCGAAGCCGTCAACGATCTGCTGCGCGCCTACACCATCGTCATCGTTTCGGATGTCGGCCTGGTGACGAAGACGTCACCCGGACAGATGCTGTTCTTCGCCGCCGATCGATTTACCGGCGAGCCGTCCGCGGATTGCAACATCCGCGTGCTGTTCTCGAAGAAGACCATCGCCGAGGGCCGGACCAATGCGGACGGGCTGTTCGAAGCGAAGCTGCCCGATGAACGCATGGAAGATAACGTCATCGGCGTCGCCCAGTGCGGCAATCAACACGCCGCGACCGACCCGGGTGCCTGGACCTTGCAGCAGCCCGCGCGTGAACTGGCGGCCTACATCTATACGGACAAGCCGATCTATCGGCCCGGACACACCGTCCACCTCAAGGCGATCCTCCGCTGGCGGCAGATGGACGCGCTCGCGAAGTTCGACCGGCCCGAAGCGGAGGTCGTCGTCGCCGACGCCAACGACAAGGTGGTGTTCCGCCGGCAGGTCAAGCTGGATGGCTTCGGCGCGGTCACGGCATCCTTCCCGGTACCGGCGACCGCCGCACTCGGCGGCTACACGATCCGCGTGCAGAGCGGCGATGCGATCGGCAGCGGCGGTTTCGAGGTCCAGGAGTACCGCAAGCCCGAGTTCGAAGTCATCGTCACGCCGGTCACGCGCTTCGAAGTCCAGGGCCGGGAGGCCGTGGTCAACGTGCAGGCGCGCTATTACTTTGGCCAGCCGGTCGCGAACGCGCAGTTGCGATGGGTGGTGAATCAGCAGCCGTATTACTCGCCGCTACGGTGGAACGACGACTACGGCAACAGCGATGGCGGCTATTGGTACGGCGACAATCAGACGGCGGAAGGCACCGTGCGCCTGGACGCCGATGGGAAGGCCACGATCCGCGTGCCGCTCGCTGTTGCCGAAGACAAGAAGGACTTCAGCGCGCGCATCGAAGCGCAGGTGACTGACGCAGCCAACCGCGAGGTTTCAGGCCGCACGGTCGTTCACGCCACCTACGGTACCTTCCTGATCTCTGCGGAGTCTGGCAGCGCGGTTCACCGCGGCGGCACTCCCGCGCAGATCTCCGTTCGCGCTGTTGACTACACCGGCAACCCCCAGCCGAATGTGCCGGTGTCGCTGGTCCTCGAGCACCTCGAGTATCGGACCGGGTACTACGGCGATCCGACGGTCACCGCCTCTGGGACGCAGTCAGCGACCACCGATGCCAGTGGCCGGGCGATGGTCACCTTCACGCTTCCGAACCGCAGCGGCAGTTATCGCGTTCGCGCGAGCGCACCAAGCGCGGGCCGCTCGGTTGAGGACGAGGTCTTCCTGTGGGTGCCAGGGCCGGGTCAATACACCGACGACAACTCGGGTGATCGCTATCTCGAGTTGCTCGCGGACAAGACGAATTACGCGCCGGGAGAATCCGCGACGCTAATCGTGCGCGGCGAGCCGATCATCGGCCCGGTGCTGGTCACCAAGGAAGGCCAGCACGTGTCGTGGTTCCGGCTGATGAGGCCCACCGCGACCGACTCAATCCAGGTCCCGATCGACGAAGGCGACGTCGGCGACGTGTTCGTGAACGTCGTCTATTTGCGCGAAGGCCGCTTGCATCGCGCCGAGCGCCGGCTTGCTGTCGCCGCGGGCTCGAAGACGCTGCAGGTC
>DATMJU010000486.1:0-3766 GCA_035553795.1 Vicinamibacterales bacterium | reverse complement strand
GGCTTGAATGGCGAGGCGCTCGTGCGTACCAGCCGCCTGGCCGCAAAGGTCGACAACAACGCCATCGTCGACGGGTTCCAGATCTACCTGCACGGCTTCATCCTGACGAAGGAAGGCGAGTGGGCGATCGTCCAGCAGGGCATGAACGAGGGCACCAGACTCGCGCGCCGGTATCACTGGCACTCAGCGACGGTGAAGGACTTCACCTGCGAACCGCACACCGCCATTGTCGGAGAAGAGCAGGGCCTGATTCAAAACCTGGTGGACGAACGCGCGCGGCCGGCGCAGGACGCGTTGCTGACCGTGGCCAATGACAATCCGCAGCGCACGCTGACCGAAGTGATGAAGATGCGCATGCCGATGCATCACGACGTGCGCGCGAAGGACGTGGATCTCAAGCGTCTCGGCGCGGTGCTGGCCGTGTCGCACGACCAGAAGCTGCGGGACTTTGCCTCGTTGCTGCTGCTTGAGAACGTCGGCCCCCGGACGCTGCAGACGCTGGCGATGATCGCCGAAGTGATCCACGGAACGCCGACTCGGTTCGCGGATCCCGCACGTTTTTCGTTCGCGCTCGGCGGGAAAGATCGCCATCCCTTCCCGGTGCCGCTCAAGACCTACGACGAATCGATCGCCGTGTTGCGGCGCAGCCTCGATGCCGCGAAGGTCGGCGACACGGAAAAGATTGATGGGATGAAGCGCCTCGAGAAGTTCGGCAGGGTGGTGGAGCGGCGCTACTCGCCCGAGGCGGACTTCGATGCCGTGCTGACCCACGAGCACGCGATCTCAAAATCGCTAGGCGGCCGAACGGTATTCGACGACGTGAAGCCCAGACGCACACGGCAACCGTCACTCTTCGACCCCGTGAGCTGACGGACTGAACGCGTGTTCAAACCGCTCCACCGCCGCCCGCACCTTCCCAGCGACTATTGATCCCCTCTGGCTGTAATATGCCCCCGATTCAATTTTTGGCCACTTGGGGAAGAGGGGTCTATGACTTTGAAACTTGTAAAGACGGCGTGGATGGCGTTGGTTCTGGTGGCAGTTTGCACCGTGCCAGCATTTGGACAGCAGCAGACCGGCAGCGTTTCCGGACGCGCAGAGGACGCAAGCGGCGCGGCGCTGCCCGGTGTCAGCGTATCGATCACCAGTGAGAATCTGATTGGCGGTCCCCGTACCGCGGTCACGGACGGGCAGGGGGTGTATCGCTTCACGCTGTTGCCGGGCGGCCGTTATACGGTCAAGTTCGAGTTGTCCGGCTTCGGCACCCTCACCATCCAGGACGTGGCGCTGAGCGCCGGCGGCGCCGCGACGATCAACGGCAAGCTCGACCTGGCGACCATTCAGGAAAGCGTCACGGTGACGAGCCAATCACCGACGATCGATCTCGAATCGTCGAAGATCGCCGTCAACTGGGATCAGCAGAAGCTCGACGAGCTCCCCTATAGCCGCAGCCTTACGGGTCTGGTGTCGCTTATTCCCGGCCTCTACGCCACGTCGCTCGACGTGGGCGGATCCAGCTTTGGCACTGGCTCGGGGCCGGCGGCGCGCACGTTCGGCCGCGCTGGTGGCGGTGTGGTCAGCTATGACGGCATGATCTGGGACCAGACGTACGGCGACTTCGGCACTTACGAAGAAGCGCAGATCACCACCGCGGCCAAAGGCGCGGACTCGATGAACCCCGGTTTAACGATGAACCTGGTGGTGAAGTCGGGCAGCAACACGTTCAGGGGGCTTGCGTCGGCCAACTACCAGTCGGGCGACTTCCAAAGCAACAACGTGACGGACGAGTTGCTGGCCAAGGGTTACGCTCCCGGCACCAACAAGTTCACCAAGCTGCAGGACTATTATGGCGAACTAGGCGGACGGATTCTGCGCGACAAACTGTGGTTCTACGCCAGCCACCGCGATGCTTCGTCCGGAAACTTCATTCCCGGGTTCGTGCGCCTGTCGGATCGCGAACAGGTTGAGTTCTACACCAAGCTGCAGGACCCGACGCTGAAGCTCACCTACCAGCTCACCAAGAACAACAAGTTCGAGGCGATGGCGCAGGTCGGCCGCAAGTGGCAGCCGTATCGCACGGCCAGCCGCTACGTGCCGCTCGAGTCTACGCAGAACCAGGATTCGTTTTCGCTGATCGGCCCGTCGTTCAAATGGCAGTCAGTGCTGTCGACGAAGTCGACGCTTGAAGCGAGCCTGCAGCGTGGCGGCTACTGGTGGCCGGATGTGCCGTGGGATTCCGGCGTGCGCAAGACCGACTTGGCCACCAACAACGGCCCGACGCGCGGCGCGTTTCTTGAAACAGATCGCAAGCCTCGTCGTTGGCAGTACGGCGCCACGTATGCCTACTTCGCCGAGATTGGTGGACGCAACCACGAGCTCAAGACCGGCTATCTCGGCTGGCGCAACATGACCGAAACCGAAAACATCGGCTACCCCAATCAACAGCTCTATCGGTATCGCAGCGTGGCTGGTGATCCGAGATGTGATGAAGCGAACAACTACGATGGCTGCTTCACGCGTCCAGACTCGGTGCAGGTGTTTGACTACCCGAACACCACTGCCAACGGTGAGTGGTACAACTCGGCGTACATCAACGATCGCATCACCGTTTCCGAGAAGCTGACACTGAATGTCGGCGTCCGCTTCGACCGGTATTCCAGCTTCCTGCCGGAGCAGGGTAATCCTGGCACCGGACCGTTTGCCACCAAGAACCTCTTCGACTACAAGGGTGAGGATAACTACCCGATTTATCAGACGCTCGTGCCTCGCATCTCGGCGGTCTACGACCTTACCGGTCAGGGCCGCATGGCGCTTCGTGCCAGCTACGGCCGCTACGTTGGCGGCAGTTCAGGGGCGTCGGCCAATCCCGGTCCCGGGGCTGATGATGTGAACCCCAACGCCATCATCACAAGGACCTACTCGAATTGGGACGGCTCGATTCCATACGTGCCGGTTCCGGCCAACCTGACCACGACGACGGGCGGCACCAATCGCACGATCGATCTCGACCTTAAAGGCCCATACGTCGATGAATACACAGCCGGGTTCGACTTCGGGCTGAGCCGCACCATGACCATGCAGTTCAACTACGTGCATAAGCGCGACGGCAATGCCAACCAGTCGATCAACCTGGCACTGCCGTACGACGCCTACACGGTGACGACCACCGGCGTCGATCCGGGTCCGGACAATCGAACGGGCACGGCGGACGACCGGACCCTGACCGTGTATTCGGTGCCGCGCACCTACCCGACCTTCGGCCAGAACATCGAGCGTGTCGTGCAGGCGGATCGCGAAGACCGATACCACGCGTTCGGCGCGACCTTCAACAAGCAGTACGCCAACAATTGGTCGTTCCTGTTCTCGTTCGACAGCGACTACCGGAACCTAAGCAACAATTCGCCGCGCAATCCGAACGAAGCTACCCTCGGCCCACAGGATGGCGGCACCGGCACCACCACCTATGGCTACCGCCGTCCGTCGTGGAATTACGCGATGCGCATGAGCGGCACCTATATGCTCCCGTGGAATATCACGTTTGCGTCCTCGTTGCTTGCGCAGAGCGGCGACTATTATTTCCGCGAAGTGCAGATTCGCGACGCGCTCGGCACCAACGTGTTGATTCGTGTCGACCCCCAGGCGGGCCGCTACCCATGGACGAAGATCTGGGACAACCGGCTCTCGAAGCGAATCAAGACGTTCGGTTCGCAGTCGCTCGATGTCGAACTCAACGTTTACAACACGCTCAATCTGAGCACCATCACAG